>JAJRTT010000143.1 GCA_024278155.1 Bacteroidota bacterium
ATAAAAGGGATAGTGGTCGCTGTTGGCGGCCTCCCCCCTTGTGTTCACTTTCAGCAGATATTCGTTCTTCCTATTTATTTTCACCAATTTATCAAATTGCTTTTTGAAAACACTACCGTTCACCACCTTTATACCTTTACTGCCAGAACCGACCATATCGAGGTTTACAAGGAATTTTATTTGCTTTAACGGGAACAAAGGATTTTCGGTATAAAACCTTGAGCCCAACAGACCGGCCTCTTCGGCACTGAAAGCCATAAAAGCAATGGAAACATCGGGCTGGTTCTCCAGCTGGGAATAATACCTCACCAAATCCAGTAACATGGCCGAACCACTTGCATTGTCGTTGCCACCAGGAAAATAAGCCTCCGGGCCCATTTGCCCAAGATGATCGTAATGGGCCGTGAACACAAAATAGGAATTGGGCCGCTTTTTACCTTCTATATAGCCAATTACATTCTGGGTTGGATATTCCTCAAAAAACCGGTTCTTATATTTAAGCCTGAGTATTTTATTCTCCCTTGAAATTTTACTTTCAACAATCTGCAACGAAAAGAAATCTTTTACTTCCCAGCCATCGGAAACATGCCACATCGTTTTTTCCTTCTGCAAAAAAACATAGCCTTTGGGGTTGTAATTTTCGTAAGGGAATTTACGGGCATTCATGTCCGTTACAATAACTTTCTGATCAATGGACGTTGTATCCACATTTTTTTCAAAGCGGGGAACATCGCTCGTATCCTTCATTAACCACAACAATTCAAATTCACCGTCAACGGAAGGTGATGAGGAAGCCAAAACGAAATCCTGTCCGGGAACCAACCTTTTCCCATCCACAAAAACATCAATGGTGTCCGGGAAGGTGTTCATGGGAAGTGTGAAAGCTTGAAAATAGCTTTCGCCAAATGATTTCAATTTCGATTTTTCAAATTCCCCTGCGATAAAAGCAGCGGCGGTTTTTTCGCCATTGTTCACATACCCCCTTCCATGAAACCCTGGCGAGGTCAACGAATCCACGATTGACTTTGCATATTGTATGTCCTGGGAAAAGCCGGATAGTGAGATCAGGAATAGGATTGCTGATAACCCAACACGTAGTTTTAAAATTTGGTATTGCCTATTTGTTTTCAACATAATTGATCTATGACGTTTTTTTTTATTTCCAATCCTTTTTTTGTTAACCTATACTTTTGGTTTCTGTGTTTGGGGTTTTCAGGATGTGTTTGTTCAATATATCCCTTTAACATGGCTGGTTCTAAGTAATTTGAAATGAAGTTTTCCCGATGGTTTAGTTCAAGGGCATTCATTATTTCCGACCTTTTCATTTCGTTTTCGAGCACAAAAACAATCCTTCGTATAAATTCATCCATTTGTCCGGTTACTTGTCCGGTTACTTGTCCGGTTACTTGTCCGGTTACTTGTCCGGTTATAACGGGTCTGTATATTATTGTTTTAAATGAATCATCCTGGATATTTAATCAAATTTCCGTTCCAAAATATCCCTCAATTGCCCAAAAGCTTCTGCATCTTCTTTCCAATCCCTGTCTTTTTTTAGTTGGTTCAAATAGGTTATCGCTTCCTCTTTTGAAGGTTTTGAATTCAGGGTTTCGATCGCTTCATTATACCCGTTCATCACCCCATCGAACAATTCGTTGATAAAATAAAACTTCTCGTTGATTACAATGGCTTCCTTCAGGTCGGCGATTTTGTCCTTCTGGAACTTTTCTGCAAGGCTTTCTTCATTTACCTTTTCCGAAATTTCATCGGCAACAGTTTTTGCTCCGGTATCAAATGCCGTTGAAAACAAGTCCAAGCTTTCTTCGGGCGGGGCAACTATTTCCGGTTTTTTCCCCGGCACTTCCGCCACCGCTTCATTCCCCTTTTCGGGAATATTTTCTGCAACTACTTCCGAACCGGCTTTTTCAGGTTCATCAAAACCGGTTTCGGTATTTTGTTCGGGGAACAAGCCAATCCCGCTTCCTTCTGAAACATCCATTGATTCCGAATCGGGAAGGCCTTCATTATCAACTTCAGCTTCTATGGGTTTAAAATCGTAGTCAATAGCTTCTGGAGGGTTTTCGACAAACAGTTCCACCTCTTTTTCAACAGCCAAGACCATATCCTCTTCTTCTGAAGTTGTAATCACCGATTCACGGGCAGCTACTTCTATTTCCTCAATTGTATTTTCAATTTGCGGGGCAACAAAAACATCTTCGCTTTTGCCTTCAACAATACTCTCATTTTGTTCATCTGCCGCAGTCGGTATTGCCTGATTGGCCATTTTGAAATAAACATCATAGGCAAATAGCAGTTTTTCCATGACCAATGCAGATTCGATGGATGGGATATTTTGGGGGCTGTCAAAATGTTTTTCGACCATTGAACGGAGTTCATCAATTTTTTGAAGGGTTTGTTCCAACTGGATTTTATTGTTCATTTCTAAAATTTTATTTATTAATCGGGTTCACCCCAATAATTACTTAATTTTGTCTGATAATTCGGGAATCAAAAGTACAAAGTTTACAAACACGGTAAATGTTTTTAGAAACAACAAGGCAAACAAAACGCAGCGGGTGGGTCGAGATTATCTGCGGGTCTATGTTTTCGGGAAAAACCGAAGAACTGATCCGTCGCCTGAAACGTGCCAAAATAGCCAAACAAAAAGTGGAAATTTTCAAGCCTGCCGTTGATACCCGTTACGATGAGGAAAATGTGGTATCGCACGATTCCTCTTCCATAAAATCAACGCCCGTGATCGCGGCTTCCCAGATAATCCTGCTGGCCAATGATGTGGACGTGGTGGGAATTGATGAGGCCCAGTTTTTCGACAATGAACTGGCAAGTGTCTGTAATCTGTTGGCAAATGATGGTATCCGTGTAATCGTTGCCGGACTTGATATGGATTACCTTGGAAAACCCTTTGGGCCCATCCCCGAAATGATGGCAACCGCCGAATATGTCACTAAGGTCCATGCAATCTGTATGGAATGTGGCAACCTTGCCCAGTATTCGCACCGAATTGTAAAAAACGATGATCTGGTCTTACTTGGGGAAACCGATAATTATGTTCCCTTGTGCAGGAGTTGTTACAGTAAAAAGAAAAAATAAAATAATCCTGAAAATCCATACCTGGGATTTTGCAAGAATTCAAACTATTTCTTCTTCAAATCTTTTATTACTTTTGCCCTTCTTTTTATAAATCATAAATATAAAATTACAGATGAAAAAGATTATCGTATTTGCTCTTGTTTTCGGGCTATTTGCCTGCTCAAACGAAACAAAGAAAAAAGAGGCCAAAAAGGAAACGGCCAAACAAGACACCGTACAAAAAGAAGCAAGCCAGCAACAGGAAACCCAACCAGAACAACCGGCCACCGTGGAAACCACTGAAAAAGAAGCAAGCCCTTCCGAAAACAATAATGTCGAAACCAAAATCACCATCAGTACCGATTACGGTGAAATAATGTTGAAACTCTACAACGAAACGCCAGGGCACAGCGACAATATGATAAAACTGATAAAAGAGGGTTGGTACAAAAAATCCCCCTTCCACCGGGTTATCAATAACTTTATGATACAGGGCGGACAAAATGCCGATGGGCGTGTGGATCCCGGATATACCATCCCTGCCGAATTCAAACATGGGCTTATCCACAAGAAAGGGGCATTGGCCGCAGCCCGGATGGGCGACAATGTGAACCCTGCCAAGGAATCATCGGGATGCCAGTTTTATATTGTCCAGGGCAAAAAAATGAGCGATGCCGAACTTGATATGATCGAAAAAAGGGGAAAGTTCAAATATACCCCGGAACAAAGGGAAATTTACAAAACCATTGGTGGGACTCCCTTCCTCGATTATTCCTATACCGTTTTCGGAGAAGTGGTTGCAGGCCTGGAAGTAGTGGACAAAATAGCCGCTGTCCAGACCGGGAAAGGGGATGTGCCCGTTAAGCCGGTTGTTATGGATATAAGTGTTGTGAAGTAAGGGAAACCCATATAATTGTAGTTTATATCTCGTTGTAAGGAAATAATAGGAATACGAAAAACGTGAACTTTTATTTCAGGTCTATTTATACATTTGGTGAAATTGAAAAAATGCGCAAGGAAGAAATAAAAAGCAAACTACATGAGAGTATTGAAAATATTGATGACAACGAATTTCTACTTGTAGTTAAAGAGTTGATAAATAGAAAGGACAATCCTTTAGATTACCCTAAACTTTCTA
>JAJRTT010000144.1 GCA_024278155.1 Bacteroidota bacterium
CGCGAAGAACTGCACCGCCGCCACCTTGAAGAACAAAAGCAGAAAGAGCAACTAAAGGCCATAAAACAATCCCTGGAGGCCGGCGAACAGGAACGTATCCGCCTGGCCGACCAATTGCACGACGATGTGGCTCCTTTGCTGGTTGGCCTGCGCAATTCCATTGACGAAATCGGCAACAGGTTCCCAAATGTCCCGGTATTCAAAAAGATTTCCGACAATATTTCCATCGTCCACAGCGAGGTGAGGAACATATCCCATGTGCTTTACCCCTTTTCGGTTTCGGGCGATAACTTTACCGACAGCCTCGACAATTTTATCAAGGCCTTTATCCATGTCAACAAAATAACTGTCAACAAAACAATCCCTGATACCAATATCATAAACCAATTGCCGCATGAAACCCAAAATTTCCTGTACCGTACAATCCAGGAACTTATGAACAATGTGGCAAAACATGCCGGGGCAACCGATATCCACCTGAAAATAAGCGATGACGATGGAAACCTGAAAATATGGGTAAAGGACAACGGAAAAGGTTTCGGGAACAGCAAAAAGGAAGATGGTGTCGGGTTGAGGAGGATCAGAAAGGGACTGGAGGTTTTTGGTGGGGAAATAGGGATTGAAAACATAAAAACCGGGGGGACAGAGGTCAAGGTTGAAATACCGATTGGATAGAAAAGCCTTTTGGGGTCAGGGCAGGGGCATAAGCGGGGCAATCCGAAAGAGTTGGGCTTGGCAACAATAGAAAAACCGGGGAAAGAAAAGGCCATACATTGAAGCATCGTAGATGCGGTATTATGGTAGATAGAAAATTCATTTTGGAAACAAGCGCCGTCAGGTGCGGCATTATTCCAAATCACGTAAAGTTGTTAAGGGTTTTGGCAATGGATAAAGCGAGGGGCAATCCTGAACTGGTTATTATTGAAAGGCAACTGTTTTAATCACATTTTCGGATTATCAAGCTCACATGCCCATGCTAAAATCCGAAAGAGCCATGGTGTTATAGCATCGTAGATGCGATAATATGGTAGAAAAAATGATGTCCTGATGAATTAAGCGCCGTTAGGTGCGGTATTATGGTTTAATTGACAATTAAAAATCATCCGATGACTTTGGAGTCATCGGATGAATAAAACCGAAACTATGGAAAAAATAAAAGTATTGCTCGTTGACGACCAGCCCCATTTGCTCATTGGTTTAAAAAATGATTTGACCGAAGACGGGCGCTTTGAGGTGATCGGTCAGGCAAAAAGCTATCACGAAGCGTTCAGGTTGATACAGGAAAACGGTTTCGACATCGCCATTACCGACCTCCACTTTAAGGACAGCAAATTCCAGGGCGATGCCTTGATAAAACAAATCCGTTTTGACCATCCCGACAAAACAATAATCGCCTACACCGAATACCCCACCAAACAAAACATAAGGGTAGTAAAGGCCAAAGGGGCACACGCCATAGTTGACAAGGCATGTAAAAACAATGAACTTATTGAGGTCATCGAACTCTTGCTGAAAGACAAAACCACGTTCCAGGTAAAATGCCTGCCGAACAAGCTCACCCGTTCCGATTTCGACACCGAGCTCGATTTTACCGGCGATGAGGTTTCCCTCTCCTATTTACAAATATCCGACCGCGAAAAAGAAGTGTTGCAGCTAATGGCAAAAGACCTCACCATCCACGAGATTGCCGAAAAACTAAATATCTCCGAGCGCACCGTTACCACCCATGGCACCAACCTCCGAAAAAAGTTCAACGTAAAGACTACCGCCGGATTGATAAAAGCCGCAGTGGCCATGGGCTACGTATAACAAAACCTTTCAGGTTGATGTGGGGCGGGGCGGTGGCAACCTGAAAGGTTGAAAGAACAGAATGGCAACCCGGAAGCTTGAAAAAAGAGCAACCCGGAAGCTTGAAAACATGGAGTGCGCAATTTCGGTATTGTTATCGAAAACCATTATTTTTGCAAACTGAAATTCTTCAAGCCGTTCACTATAAAATCCGTTTCGATGTACAAGCCCACGATACCCCTCGCATTGTTTATCCTTTTGACATATATCGCAATATTTCCGGCAAACAAAACCCGCGGACAGGAAGACAGTTTGAAAAACCTGTACAGAACGGCACTGTCCGTTGAAGACAAGTTGGGGTATTTGGATAAAATTGCCCGTATCTACCAAGGCTCGCAGCTCGACAGCGCAAAGGTTTATGCAAAAAAGGAGATCGGCCTTGCCATTGCAAACAAAAATGACAAGTATACCGCCCTGGGATATAACTGGCTGGGCAACGCCTTTTTGTACGGGGGTTTTACCGATTCGGCGCTTGTGTATTTCCGGAAGGCCTATGAAGTGAATATTGGGGCGGGGAATAAACTTTATGCCGCATATTCTTTACAGACCATTGCGGGATGTTATTTTCAAAATTCAATTTACGATACGGCCATCATCTTGTACAAACGGACACTTGATGATTTGATCGAACTGGACAATAAACACGGAATGGCAAATGCCCATGTCAATCTCGCTATGACCTATGGGAGAACAGGGAATTATGACCGTGCCATTGAGCATACCTATAAATCCATACAGGTTTTTCAGGGCGAAAACAACAAGAAAGGCGAAGCCCATGGGTATATGCGGCTTGCCGACACATATAATAGAATGGACAACTACGACTCGGCAATTTTTTATTACAGGAAAACAGGGAGCATCATTGGCGCAAACAGCAAATCCTTACTTTCATCTACTGTAAACAACAATATGGGTGTGGCCCATGAAGGCCTCCACAATTACGATTCCGCACTCTATTATTATTACAAAGCCTTGGAAACAAGGCTTAAAATCAACTATGTACAGGGCATAGCCGATACCTATATGAATATTGGGAATATACTGACATACAGAAAACAGTACGATAGTGCATTTGCATATTTACGAAAAGCAAGGATAATTTATTCAGGGCAAGGCTATAATCACGGACTTGCGCACAATTATTTTGTTACGGGCAATTTATATGATTCCATTCATGAATATGATTCGGCCAAGGCATATCATATAAAATGTTACCAATTGGCATCCGAGCACCTTATACCGGAATATATCAGTCAAGCTGCTTACGGCTTGAGCCATGCTTATAACATGCTGGGACAAAATGGCAAAGCTCTCGGCTATTATAAAGTTTACAAAAATTACCAGGACAGTTTGTTCAACAAGGCAAGTTCCGAAAAAATTGGATGGGCAAGGGCCAGGTTTTTGTTCGATAAACAATTGATAATAGAACAGAGGAAACGTGGACTGTTGAAGAAATATATTTTTGTGGTGTCCGCCATTGCAATGGTTTTGATATTCCTGCTTTGGTTTGTTTTCAGGCAACTCAAACTGAAGAAAAAACTTATTGAAAAACTCATTTCTAAAGACAATGCGATCGGTTGCCCCCCACCGCCAAAAACATACAACAGCAGCACAAACACAATGGTTGCCGGCAAACGCCAGGTTCCCGATGAAAAAACAATAGGTGGAATAAAAGCCAAGCTCACCGAATGGGAAAAGAAGGGTTTGTCCACAAACCACAACGTAGATATCGAATCGGTCGCTATTTATTGCGGCACCAATCCCAACTACTTGTCCTATGTATTGAACCAATCCATGCAGATGAAGTTCACGGAATGGGTAAACAGTTTAAGGCTCAGAAAAGCCAAAGAACTGCTGGCCGACAAAATCAAAACCAATAGATATAATATTTCCGTGATTGCCGAAGAATCGGGCTTTAAAAATAAGGTGACCTTTTATAAATACTTCAAACAGGATATGGCCATCACCCCAAAACAGTACATAAAAAGTTTAAGTTAACGAGGATTTTGTTCATTTCCATTAATTATTCCCGTAAATGAACATAATCCCCTTTGTTGCCCATTGCAGCCCCACCATACCCCATTATATTTGTTGACAATCCCGTAGGGAATTTTTTCCGCATTGCTTTTTCGGGTTTCCGCCTGACCGGGCAGGCAGGTTAATGAAGGCCCGGAGCACAGGATAATCCAAAAAAACGGCCCCACTACGACATTTACGTATTGTTTTTTTAAAATTAAGGTTTCAACTTTGCCGGGATTATCGATAAATCATTGCAACCAAAGAAATTATGATCGGAAAGGAAAGTGTACAAACAAACCATTATTGACCAAGGTA
>JAJRTT010000145.1 GCA_024278155.1 Bacteroidota bacterium
ACAAAATGGGTAATCTCGGTTGGTGTGCTTTCGCTGGGCGTATTGAATTTTTCATGGAACAAATCAGCAATGTCTTCCTTGGATTTGTGCATGGCAGGGGTTACGATATGATAGGGTTTTTCGCCTGCAACCTGCACAATATATTCGCCAAGATCGGTCTCAAGTCTTTCGATGCCCTGTTTTTCCAATGCTTTGTTGAGTTCGATTTCTTCGGTGATCATGTATTTGGATTTCACGACTTTCTCCACTCCATATTTTTTCATTAAGGCCAAAATTTCGTCAATGGCCTCTTTTGTATCTTGTGCCCAAATTATTTTGCCACCATGTGTTTCAAAATTTGCGGCAAATTCAATGAGGTATTTTTCCAGGTTATTTACAACTTTATGCTTTATCACCTGGGCCCGTTTTCGTGCTAAATCAAGATTTTTGTATTGTTGTTTACCACGTACAACCGCTGCATCGTATTTGGAAATATTGTATTTGATCTTGTTCCTGTGCTCAAGATCAAATGCTTTTTTTTCCGAATCTTTGATAAACTTATGGTAAACCTCGCTCATAAACAATAATTAAAAGCCCTAATCCTTATTATATTAGTTTAAACCAATTTTATGCTTTCCAAAATAATAAATTTTCAATGCAAAAATGCCTAAATATTGGAATAAATTTCAAATACCGCCTTATTACTTTCCAATAGGAATTTTATTTATCCTATTAATATGCCTTCCCCCTTCAAAATTTGTGGTAAAAAACTTCTTTACCATCCTGGCAGCCAGTTCAAATTCGATAAACCGTCCCGGGATTGCTATGATATTCGCATCATTGTGCAAACGGGTCAATTCGGTTTGTTCCAGGTTCCAACATAAAGCCGAACGGACATTCCGGTATTTATTTGCCGTCATATTGGCCCCTTGCCCACTTCCACAAATCACGATACCTTTTTCAAATTCCCCATCGTCAACGGCTTTTGCCACAGGATGGGTGAAATCGGGATAATCCACACTTGCAGCCGAAAAAGTCCCGAAATCCTTGAATTGAAAACCTTCTTTTGTAAGGTTTTCAATCAGGGACTGCTTCATTTTAAAGCCACCGTGATCGGAACCGATTGGGATAGTTTTCTGCTTTTTGCCCATGTTGATAAAAAATTTCCAGCAAATGTAATGAATCTATATTTATGTGATTAATAATTAATCCATTATTGCAAAAATGAAAATTCAACAAATCACCTACTTCCTTAATAATCACAAATATGAAGTTTATCAACAAAATTAAGTGAACAAACACATAAGCTTGTTATTAAAATTTAGAAAATACCAAGCTTATCAACAATCGGGTTTTAACGTAAAATTCCAGTTGAAGTTATGATTGATTTCAATTAGATTTCTTCAGGATGTAAACAAAAATACAAGCTCAAAAAAGCATATTTTTACAAACTAAAGTTTTGTTCACTATTTGTTCAAATCAACGTATTTATTTAATTTTGAATAATAATAGATGTTAATAGCGTGTTAACAACATATGACAAACGACAATGTCAAGCAAATGCCCATAATGTTTTACACAATACCAACAGGCTAATTATTAATAATAATATTTAAACTTTAAAAATAAATAATAAAATATCGACCTTAAAATATTATAAAGCCGTGGAACAAAAAGCAACTACTTTTACCGATATGGAATTGATCGAAAAAATAATACAACTTAAAAAACAAAAAAATGCCGTGCTGCTTGCCCATTTTTACCAGGTTCCCGAAATCCAGGATATTGCCGATTATGTGGGCGATAGCTTGGGACTGGCTCAAAAGGCCGCTCAATCGGACAGTGAAATTATCCTTTTTGCCGGTGTCCATTTCATGGCCGAAACAGCAAAGATACTCAATCCCGGGACAAAGGTTTTGTTGCCCGATATGGAAGCGGGGTGTTCCCTGGCCGATTCCTGCCCACGTGACAGATTTGCTGATTTCAAGGCAAAACACCCTGATCATATTGTTGTTTCCTACATCAATTGCACGGCAGATATAAAAACCTTGTCGGACGTGATTTGTACCTCTGGCAATGCTGTCAAGTTGGTGGAATCGTTCCCCAAAGACCAAAAAATAATTTTTGCGCCCGATAAAAACCTGGGTGCTTATATCAATTCGGTTTCAGGAAGGGATATGGTGTTATGGGACGGAACCTGCGAGGTGCACGATATTTTGTCAACAGAGGCCATTGTGCAAATGAAGATCGATAACCCGGATGCCAAATTGGTTGCACATCCCGAATGTAAAGCAGCGGTTTTGGAACTGGCCGATTTTGTGGGATCCACCACGGCCATGTTAAAGTTTACCATGAGCGATGAATCTAAAAAGTACATCGTGGCCACCGAAACAGGGATTTTGCACCAGATGCACAAAAACTCCCCGGACAAGGAATTTTTGATTGTCCCAACGGACGAAACCTGTTCGTGCAACGATTGCCCGTACATGAAACTGAACACGCTGGAAAAAATTTATTTATCTTTACAAAATGAAGAACCCGAAATTTTATTGGACAAAGAGGTAATGGAAAAGGCAAAAGTGCCCATTGTGAGGATGCTTGATATTTCTAAGGAATTGGGATTAATTAAATAATATATGAATCGTTTAGTTTTATTGGTTTTATTTTCAATAAGTATTTTAATCGTTACTGCACAGCAGGAAATCGATCCAAATGGCTATAATAAGTTCTATTATACAAATGGACAGGTTTCCAGCGAAGGATCGATGCGCGATGGAAAACCGGATGGATATTGGAAAACCTATTTCGAGAACGGGGAACTGAAATCCGAGGGGAACCGCAAGGATTTTAAACTGGACAGTACCTGGGTTTTTTATAGTGATTCGGGCAAGGTGGCCGTTCAGATCAATTATAAACTGGGAAAGAAAAACGGTATCAGGCGGACGTTTTATGAAGATGGGATCGTGGAGGAAAACTTTGTGGACGATGTAAAAGAGGGATACACCTATTCGTATTTCTTGAACGGAAAAACAAGGAAAGAGGTAAATTTCATAAACGGCCTTGAATCGGGCATTGGAAAAGAATTTTCGCCCGATGATGGCAGGGTGGTCAAATTGATTTATTTCAAGAAAGGTTTCACGGTGGATATCGAACATATAAACCGGATCGACCGGGCAGGTTTGAAACAGGGAAAATGGAAGTATTTTTATGAAAATGGGAACGTGAAACTCGAAGGTGAATACAAGAACGATTTGAAAAACGGCTATTTTAAATATTATACGGAAGATGGCAACCTGGTATCGACCGAAAAATATATGGATGGTATCTTGCAGGAAAACGTGGCCGAATTGGCAAAACTTGACATCAAAACAGAGTATTATCCCAGTGGCAAAGTGAAAATAGTGGCAAGTTACAACGATGATGTTCCGGAAGGTGTGCGCCGCGAATATTCCGAAGAAGGGGAAATCGTAAAAGGTTATGTTTTCAGCAAGGGGAAACTGATTGGCGAAGGGATCACCAATGAAGAAGGAAAACGTGACGGCCCATGGAAGGAATACTACCTGAACGGTGCTTTGCGTTCGGAAGGCGCATATGACGATGGAAAAAGGGTAGGGGACTGGAAGTTTTACCATTCAAACGGACAACTGGAACAAGTAGGGAGTTATACCCGTGACGGAAAAGAAGATGGAATCTGGACCTGGTATTACCCGGATGGGCAAATGTTGAGGGAAGAGGGTTATTATTTGGGAATGTTGGATGGCCCGAGCGTTGAATATGACGAATTTGGGCAAATAGTTTCCGAGGGCGAATACATCGAGGATTACAGGGAGGGGCTTTGGAAATTCAATTACGGCGATTTCAGGGAAGAGGGCGAGTACCTGAACGGGATGCGCCACGGACAGTGGAAATCCTATTACCCGGATGGTACGGTCAGTTTTGAGGGCAAATTCATAGATGATAACCCAAACGGAAAACATACCTGGTACTGGCCCAATGGCAACAAAAAAACCGAGGGCAATTTCATCATGGGCCTGAAAGACGGTGAGTGGATAAAGTACAGCAGTGACGGAAAAACCTTTATCAGCATTTATTATAAAAACGGTATCGAGAAAAGGTACGATGGCGTAAAAGTGAAAATTTACGATGAGGACGATTCACCTGTTGTCCCTGAGGATGATTATTAAATAATTGAAGGTCACTATTGAGCCTGTCCAGTAGGATTTTATACTTGTGGTCACATTGAGCCTGTCGAAATGTGGTTTTGGTATAATATAATTGTTTTTTCCCGATTGATTTTCCCGTTTCCCGTTTCAATAAATTGATTGATATAAATTATTTACCTCGGTTTTTCAAATTTTGAGAATGGAATATTTTCAAAAATCGTTTCAATTTGATTATCGGGTTTCCCTTCAATTACCAACACTATTTTTTGCCCAAGTTTTTCATCTGATTTTCCATAAATGAATAAGCGTTGGTCAATAAAAGCCCTTAATTTCTTTTCGATAATTTCCGGGATGATTTTAATTCCCCCGCTGTTGATGACATTGTCGTAACGGCCAATGAATTCAAACTCGGTTTTGCTTTTCAGCTTAACGATATCATTTGTAATTGTTTTTTCATTTGAAATATGTGGGGCATGGATAATCAGGCAATCCCTTTCATCTTGTTCAAACCAAACATTTTTCATCGCCATAAAACCCTCGTCCTTATTTTTTCCATTGATTTTTCGCAAAGCGATATGCGTTATGGTTTCTGTCATTCCGTAAGTGTGAAAGATGTTGTTGTTCAGGGGAGCCAATTTGCTTTCCAGTTCCGGGCTGATCTCCCCGCCACCGATAATAAGGTTTTCTATTTTATTGAGTTTATCGATCCTGTTTTTTTCGTTCATTATATTGAAAACCTGCAAGGGGGTCATGGCCGCAAAATCAAAACCTTCGTTTATGCCTTTCAAAGGGTTTCCCGATGGTTCAACAGGAACAAGGTCCAGCCCAAGGACAAATGCCCTAATGATCATCATTTTTCCGGCTATAAAATCCACGGGAAGGCAAAGCAATGCTTTGTTTCCTTTTTGAAGTTTCAAAAAACCACCGGTCAGTTTTGCACTTGCAGCCATGGCTTTTTTTGAGAGCTTGATTTCTTTGGGTTTTCCGGTGGATCCAGAGGTTTTTACTTTAACAAACCCCTTGTCGGATATCCATTGCAGTATAAAATTGTAAAGGTTGTGTTCCCAGGGTTGCAAAAAGGAAGAAGCCAGTTTTGAAAGGCAAAAATTGGCGAGTTCGCTTTCAGGATATTGTTTTGAATTTAGGCTTAACGAGGTATGGGGATTTCTCATTTGCTATAATTAAAAAAATTTTTAATATTCATCCGATGACTGCAAGTCATCGGATGAGTTTCAATAGTGTCCCGGCTTTCAACTCCGTTTCTTCCCACTCCTTTTCAGGGATGGAATCTTTCGTAAGACCTCCACCAACATACAAAGCAAGTTTTTCCGGCAGGATTTTCATACAGCGCAAGTTGACAAAAAGATCGGTTTTGCCGTTAAAGTTCAAAGTACCGAGAAAACCTGAATAAAATTCGCGGTTGTGCTTTTCGTTTTTTAAAATTAAATCCAAAGATTTGTCTTTTGGAAGGCCACAAACAGCAGGTGTTGGGTGCAAATTGGAAATGAATTCCCCCAAACGGGTTTCAATAAATGATTTTTGAAAACGGAATTTTGTTGCCAAATGGACGGCATCTCCTGCAACCAGGTTTTTGGTTTCTTCTTTTTTGTAATTTTTGATTTCATATTTTTTCAAAATCCCTTCGATATAATCGGTCACGATTTGTTGTTCTTTCAGTTCTTTTTTCTTCCAGGTTACGCTTTGGCCTTTTTCAGGGGATTTCATGGTTCCTGCAAGGGAAATGCTTTGTGCGGTTTTATTGTCAATTTTTATCAAAGTTTCGGGAGTTGCCCCAACCCACGTTCCTGTCCCGGGAATATTTATCAGGTGGCAATATGCACCTGGATAAGCCTTTAGTAAATCCATGAAAAAGTTTCCGGAATCAAATCCCTTGGGCTTGTTTTCCAATCGAACCCTTGAGAGTACCGCCTTTTTAAAATCACCATCAAAAGAACCAATATAAGTTTTGGCCTGTTTCAAATATTCGGGTTTGCTGATTTCATCAGGTATTTCAAGATCATATTCAGGGTACAAAGAAGGTTTCCCCGAAATTTTACCAATCAGGTTTTTATCAAATTCTTCATTTTCAAAAATCAGTTCCGGTTCAAAAAAAACAATTGGAAAATTGGTTTTACGGTGAAAAGGGGCATATATAAATCCGGTTTTGTCTTTGACTTCAAAAATGTTTTCATGGAAATTAAATTTGCCCGAAAGCTGTATCCATGTCTTGATGTTCTTTTCACCGGACAAACGATAGCTCACAAAAGGGATGTTTTTTTGCAGGCAAAGATTGAGGAGTTGGTTAAGCTTTGAGTTCACTTTTTATGGGATATAGTGTATTTGTGTTCCCGCCTGCCTCAATTTGGTTAAAAGGTAGGTGGGCAGTTTTATTATGGTCATCATTTTTTATTGTTCTTTGGGACCACGATAATAGTCACCCTTGCCACCGAAATCCGGTATCCCCCCTGATCCTTTATTTCAATGTCCCAAACATGGGAAATCCTTCCTTTGTGTATTATTCTCGCTTCGGCATATACACAGCCCCTTGCCACCGATCCCAAATGGTTTGCGGAAACAGAGGATCCCCACACATCAAATTTTTCCATATCGACCAAAGTGGCCGAACCCACACTGGCAATGGTTTCGGCCAGTGCAATGCTTGCCCCGCCATGCAGGATTTTAAAAGGTTGCCACGTGCGTTTGTCCACCGGCATTTTTGCTTTTATATAACCATCTTCAATATCGATGTATTCAATTCCGAGTTGCTCCATGAGGGTGCCCTTGTTCATGGAGTTCAAAGTATCAAGGGTAGTTTGTTTGTTTGTCATCGTTTTAGTTTTGGTACAAAATTACGTAATTAATTTATCCCTATATTTGTAAGGACTTAATTTGCTGCTATGGACAAGCTTTTGAATATGGAGATCATTGAAAGGAAAAATGATTTTTTCCTGATTTCTGTTTCCGGGGAAAACCAGTTGGCCCATATTGCTTTTGATCCATTCTTGAAGGAACTTGCTTTTATTGATAAGAATAAATTGACTGAATTTCTTCGGCAAAACGAATATCAATTGCGGAAAATCCTGCACATGAAACGGCCCAATACCTATGTCATTGGTTTTTCCCTTCCTTTTGTGATTACCGATAAAAAGGATGTAGCGGCTTATAATGACCTCGATAACCTTGTAATACTCGACAGGTTAAACGGCAATCATAAAATAACGGTAAGAAAGACCGGATTGCATGGCCTGACCGAAATTTATACGGACGGTAGTTTTTCCGAAAAGAAAAAGAAAGGGGGCTTTGCGGTTATCCTTAAATCGCCCGAAGGAAAATATATCCTAAATACTTTTGAAACAAAGGAAAAAAGCAGCAGCCCGATCGAATTGTTGGCGGCCATAAAAGGCCTGGAACTGACCCAAAATGAAAAAAGGGCAAGGATTGTTACCGATAGCCAATATGTACGCAAGGGCCTCACGGAATGGATCGTAAACTGGAAACGGAACAATTGGTTAACAGCCAGCGGGACACGTGTCAAGAATATTGAATATTGGAAAATTTACGAAAAACTTTCACAAGATCGCTACATCGAATTCAAATATGTGAAAGCCCATAGCCAGCATTTTGAAAACACCATGGCCGACCTGTACGCAAAGGACATGGCCGGGAAATAAACCTGTTGGGTCGATGTACGCCTGTGCGGTGGCGACCCGACAGGTTGAAAACAATGTGTATCATACACATTATGTATTATAAATCATAATACAAATGTTGTATGATACACTAATTGTATTATATTTGCGAAAAAAAGGATTATGTCAAAAATACAAGTGGGAAAACCGGTAAAGGGAAATCAATTGATTGGCCGTGAAAACGAAATAGTAGATATAAGCGAACTGTTATTAAATGGGCAAAGTGTTGTAATTATTGCCCCCCGGAGATTTGGGAAAACCTCTTTGATTCTTGAAGTCCTGAACAGGATAAAGCAGCAGGGTTTTTATACAGCATATCTTGATCTCTTTTTGACCCCTGATTTGGAAACACTTTCCCGTAAAATAACCGAAGAAATCTTGAACAATAGGAAGTTGGGTAAGGTATTCAAGAAAATAAAGGGGGATATTGCGGAAATGTTCCGCAATATTGAATTGAAACAAACAATTGAAAGTTTTGAGTTTATTTTGAAATACAACTCGCAAAATCCGGACAGTTGGGAATTGTTGTCAGATAGCATTGACTTTATAAATAATTACCCTGAAAAATATGATAAACAGATCATTTGTGCATTTGATGAATTTGGTGATATAAAAAAATTCAATGGCGATAGAATCGCAAAAATGATCAGATCGAAAATTCAGGTGCAGGACAGTGCAACCTACATTTTCTCGGGTAGTTATGAATCGGTAATGGATACCCTGTTTGTTAAGCAAAATTCACCATTTTTTCGTTTTGCAAGGATTATAAACCTTGGATATGTCGAAAAAGACGAATTCAAGAAATATATCTCAAATGTTTTTTCTGGCAATCATATTTCAATAAAGGATATTTTAATTGATGAGATACTGGATTTTACCAAAGGCCACCCATATTATACACAACTTATCGTTCAGCAAATTTTAATGAACAATTCATTGGGCAATTTCAAGGAGGGTTTTATTTTGAAGGATATTTTGCAACAATTATTGAATATCGAAAACAATTTTCTCGAAAAGCAATGGGAGGATGTGGGCAAAAGTCGTGAGATTGTACAAACATTGCTCATTTTGATAAAACACAGGAAGTCCCTGTATTCGCATATCGACACAAAAAAAATAAACCTTGGGCGTGCGTTGAAAAAACTTTCGGGATCAGGGATAATTTACAGCGAAAACAATATTTACCACCTTTCGGATCCCTTGTTAGAATTATGGATCAAAGAGAAAATCATAAATATATAAAACATGGAAAACTTCACAATGCACAACCCAACCTCCCTCCATTTTGGAAGGAACGTGACCGATGATCTCGGAAAAACAATAGCACAATATGGTAAAAAGATCCTGTTGGTTTATGGAAAAGGCTCCATTAAGAAAAACGGGATTTATGATCAGGTGATGGAACAATTGAAACAAATTGGCGCCGAGGTTTTTGAATACAGCGGTATAAAGCCCAATCCCATAACCGAAGATGTGGATGCCGCTGCTGAAACCGGCAAAAAACACAATGTGGATGTTGTCCTGGCAGTGGGCGGCGGAAGCGTTATTGATTCCGCAAAAATTGTTGCCCTTGCGATTCCCTGTGAGCAATCTGCATGGCGGATAATGATAAAACTGGCGAAACCTGAAAAAGCCCTTCCACTGGTTTCGGTATTGACATTGGCAGCAACGGGAACAGAAATGAACCCTTTTGCTGTCCTTCAAAATGTGCGGACCCTTAAAAAAATCGGATATGGCAATCCATTGATTTATCCGAAACATTCTTTTCTCGATCCGGCTTTTACTTTTTCGGTCTCACGGGAATATACGGCCTACGGCATTGTTGATTTGATTGCCCATGCGCTCGAAAACTATTTTGGCAAAGGCGACGCAAGTTTATCGGATCGCTTTGTTTTTGCGATTGTCAGGGAAGCGATGGATCACGGCCCGGCACTATTGGATGATTTGCAGGATTACGATTTGCGGGCCAGGATCATGTACGCGGCCACCAGTGCGCTCAATGGCTTGACAGCTTATGGACGGGTTTCGGGCGATTGGGGCGTGCACGATTTGGGGCATATCCTCTCCCTGCTTTTTGATTCCCCGCACGGGGCAACGCTTTCGGTGGTTTATCCCGCTTGGTTGAAATTAATGAAAGACCGGACACCTGAACGGGTTTCGGAACTGGGAAAAGCGGTTTTCAATGTTGATGGGGCAGATAGAACCATTTTGGCATTGGAAGGTTTTTTCAATTCTTTGGGTTCTCCAACCCGTATGGAAGGATTGGGCATTCCCCAAAACAAAAAGCAGGAAATTATCGATATGATGGCCCAAAACAAGGTGAACGGGGCGCATCATAAAATTGAGAAAGAAGATATTGAAACGGTGGTGGGTTTGATGTTTGCCAAAGCCGAAACTGAATGATCAAGCCCCTAAAAAGTGGGTTTATTCCACCTGTTTAATATTCATTTTATTTACAATCATTTAATTGCCGCTAATGCGCAAGTAACAATTTGTGCATTAGCGGCATTTTTTAATTATTCCCAATGCCTTAGCCCTGATAATGTATTTTGCAAGAATAATGCGGGTTAGGATATTGGACAGGTGCAGCGCACCAGCAAATATTTGTAAAAAGATTTTGCGGCAAGCTTATTTTTCCGGTTCGCCCAATCCCGGATACCGGTTTTTGAAAAACTCGTTTTTAAGCGAATCCATCCTCCTGAATTCATTTTCCTGTTCTATCAGTTCCTTGTGCCACCTTTTGTAAAAATAATCCGGTGACAGGAAATCGTTGTAAAACAACGAATCCATATCAAAGAACCCATTTTTGAACGAATTGTCGAAACCAGGGAATTGCCGGTTGAACAATGGGCTGAATTCCGAATAAACCGAATCTGCGTTTACAAAGGTCGAATCCCCATGAATGGTGGAATACGACCAGGTGTAAGTTGAATCGTACCCGATCAGGTTCCCCTCTTCATCGTACTTCTTGTTTACCTTGATATCAACCTTGGGCTTGACATTTTGCGGGATCAGGTTTTCGGAAATGACCGGGTTTTCCTTTTTGGCTTTTTCGCCGGTCTGTGCCTCACATCCCGTTAATAAAAATGGGATTAGCAAAAACAATGTGATCCGTTTCATTTTATTTTCCTCCTTTCCTTTTTGTTTGTCTGACCATTTTGTAGTGGTCTGACGATTTAAAACTAAAGGCCGGGGGATTCCCGGCCTTCAAAAGCATTAAGAAATCTTAATGACTTTTGCGGGTTTAACTTTTGCTTCTTCGCGCTTGGGCAGTGTAATGTTCAATACACCGTCTTTATAAGCGGCTGCAATCTTGTCCACGTTCACCGAATCGGGCATGGTAAACGAACGCTGGAATGATGAATAACTGAACTCCCGTTTTGTGTAATTCCCTTTTTTGTCTTTTTCTTCCTTGCTTTCTTCTTTTTCCGAGGAAATTGTCAAAACATTGTTGTCGAGGTTGATGTTGAAATCTTTTTTCTCCATTCCGGGTGCGGCAACTTCAACCTTGAATTCGTTTTCGGTTTCCATAATGTTCACTGCCGGAACGCTTGTCCCTGTTGCAAATACGGTGGGGAAATCAAACAGGTCTTTCCCGATGAAATCTTCCCAAATGGAAGGAAGGCCCCAGTTGTCGTTACGCTTGATAAGTTTCATGGTTTTGTCCTCCATTATTTTAGTTAAACATTCATTTTTTCAAACTCGCTTCCCATCCCTCAAAATAAATACCAATGGGTTTTTACGAAAATTTGACAGGATTTTATATTTTTCAAATTACATTTTGACAGGATTTTTAACACTTGTTAACTGTTGATAACCAACATGGTGACATCTTGTCAAAAGAAGAAACGAAAGGTGTTTTTGAAGTAATTGTATTATCTTTGGCAAAAAAATACAGTAGAAAAAATCTGCTGTTCCAATATATACAAAATAAATGGACTAAGAATATTACATGGAACGATGGAATTATGGAGTGATGAATTGTTGGGATAAGAATATATGATTTTATCCAATATTCCAGAATTCCAACAATCCATTTTTCCATATCAAAATTCGTCTTCTCAATTCAATTATTGGTCGTATTTAAAAAAGAAACTAAATCATCATGGCAAACCAGGAAAACGATTTTTATCAGAAATTAAGGTTGAAAATAGAAAAGTGGTTGGAAACCAAAGAGGGCAAAACCCATAAATATTCGGAGTACCTCATGGCCGTGCCCGACCTTTTCCATTTGATTGTAAGATTGATGTTGGACAAGGGCATTTCCGTTCAGGACAAGGTGAAACTTGGATTGGCAATAACCTATTTTGTTTCCCCCATCGACCTGATCCCCGAGGCAATTGTTGGCCC
>JAJRTT010000146.1 GCA_024278155.1 Bacteroidota bacterium
GTAATGCCGCCCACACTGTTGGGGTCATTGGAAACACCAAGCAAGGCAATTCGCTTAGGGCGGAATATGGAATCAAGTTTTCTTATTGGCATTTTGTTCTGTTTTAAAGGGTCTTACACTTTCCTTCTTCCTTCTTTTCACTTCGATGCTTCCAGGTCTTTCAGATGCTGGAAGGTCTTGGAAAAACCCAGTTGTTGATTTGTTCACAAATTTAGGAAACAAAAGGGTTGTATCATAGATAAAGATAAAAAAACCGAAAAGCACAACTTTGTACTTTTCGGTATAAAATATTTGGCTATCAGGAAAATACTAATTCTTTACTGGTGGCTTAACCAAAATCATAATCACCGCCCCGATCAAACAAGCAACACCGGCAATAATAAATGGGGTGAGCCATGCAGAAGGATCGGTTGCACCTTTGGCGGCATCTTTAAACACACCTGCCAATTGCGGCCCGACGATACCGGCAATTCCATAAGCAAAAAACACAAGTCCATAATTTCTGCCTACATTTTTGTTTCCAAAAAAGTCAGCGGTAATGGCAGGGAACAAAGCAAAGTTCCCACCAAAATTAAAACCGATGATGGCGGCAGCTATGATAAAGCCCATGGCTGTGAAACCAAGCTTATAAAAGGACAGCATGATAATACCCTGGATAAGGCACATCAGGAAAATTGCAATTCTTCTGCCGATTTTGTCAGATACAACTCCCCAGATAATCCTGCCCAATCCATTTAATATGGCATACGTGGCCATGGCCGTACCCGCAATGGCACTTGCCCATTTCCGTGTACTTTCATAATCGACGTTTGTAATATCAAGTGAACCCAATTTTGAATAGGTAAGCGAATCAATCCCGAAAAGCTTAATGCAATAAATAACCATTAAACCAGCCAGGGCAGAAAAGATAAAAACGATGAATATCATATAATACTGCGATGTCCTCAAAACTTCCCCTGTATCAAACTCAACTGCGCCCGTTGCAGAACTACTTGAAGCCTTGGGAGGTGTATAACCTTCGGGAAGCCATCCTTTTGGAGGGTCTTTCATCACAAGGCTACCGAGAATGACCATCACAGCAAACAAAATCCCATATAAAAGGAAAACACTCCTTACGCCATCCAGTCCAAAAAGCTGGAGATTGTTTATTAATCCCCCGCCCCATGAGCCGGCCCATTTTACCCAAATGGTGGCACCAAAACCAAAGCCGGCGACTGCCAGGCCCGTTAACATCCCTTTTTTGTCCGGGAACCATTTTACACCAACGGCGATGGGAACAACATAAGCCAAACCAATCCCAGAACCGCCAATGATACCTATAAAGATCAATTGTGAAATGAAACTATTTCCGAACAAACCGGCCAAGACATAGCCAGCACCAAGGATAAGCCCACCGGATATAGCAAGTTTCTGTGGACCAATTGATGCTAATTTACGTCCGGCCCAAATCATTACAAGGGCAAAAAAGAACAAGCCGGCAGAAAATATCCATGCCGCCTCCCCTGCCGAAAAATGATAAGTCCCGTCAACTGCGGTTAATTTAGGTGTGAAGACCGACCATGCATAAATTGCACCGAGGGCCAGTTGGATCAATATGGCACCAACTACCACGAACCATCTGTTCATTACTTTTTGATTATTCATAATTCGATGTTTTTTTGTTAGAAGACAGTAGTCAGAATACAGAAGTTAAAAGGTTTTGACCCTCTTGTATTCTGTATTCTGTCATTTTCAACCTTCCGGGCATCCTCCGCTCAGGCCTTCTTCGACCCAAAAGGCTCTGTCTTCTTTGATTAATTAACGTTTAACTTCCACTTTGGCGCCGTCGATAATTTCTTCGACTACGCCCGGATCGAGCAATGTGGATGTATCCCCGAGGTTTGTGGCATCGCCTTCCCCGATCTTGCGCAGTATCCTTCGCATGATTTTCCCTGAACGGGTTTTTGGCAACCCACTAACGATCTGGATTTGGTCAGGTTTGGCGATTGGCCCGATATACTTGGTGACCGTGTCCCTGATTTCTTTTTCGATTGTCCCCAATTCCTCATCGGAAAGCTCTTCGCAAATTACATAAGCATAAATACCTGAACCTTTGATTTCGTGTGGATAACCAACAACTGCAGATTCATTTACCTTGGGGTGCTGGTTAATGGCATCTTCCACCTCGGCAGTCCCGATCCTGTGACCGGAAACATTGATTACGTCATCAATACGGCCAATGATCCGGTAATAACCTTCCTCATCGCGCTTGGCCCCGTCACCTGTAAGATAAAGCCCTTTAAATGCTGAGAAATAAGTTTGGTAACACCTTTTGTGATCGCCATAGGTTGAACGGAGCATTCCGGGCCAAGGGAATTTAATACAAAGGATTCCTTCAACTGAATTGCCTTTCAACTCATTTCCTTCAGGATCGACCAAAATGGGCTGTACGCCCGGTAATGGCAATGTGGCCAAAGATGGTTTTGTTGGTGTAATCCCCGCCAATGGCGTAATCATTATTCCACCGGTTTCGGTTTGCCACCATGTATCCACAATGGGACAACGACCTTCGCCAACAATATCGTGATACCATCTCCAGGCTTCTTCGTTGATAGGTTCACCAACTGTTCCAAGAACTTTTAATGAACTACGGTCATATTTTGTGACCATTTCATCACCAAACGGAACAAGTGCACGGATAGCCGTTGGAGCTGTGTAAAACTGGTTTACTTTGTATTTTTCCACGATTTCCCAGAACCTTCCGGCATCGGGCCATGTAGGAACCCCCTCGAACATAACGGAAGTGGCACCTGTCAAAAGCGGGCCGTAAACAATATAGGAGTGGCCCGTAACCCAACCAATATCGGCTGTGCACCACCAGGTATCGCCATCGCTGTACTGGAACACATTCTTGAATGTATATTCGGCATAAATCATATAGCCAGCCGTTGTATGTACAACACCTTTGGGTTTTCCCGTTGAACCGGAAGTATATAGAATGAAAAGGATATCTTCGGAATCCATCACCTCGGCTTTATTATCCGTTCCAACGCCATCAATCAAATCGTGCCACCAGATATCGCGGCCTTCCACGAAATTGATCTTCTCGTTTGTCCTGTTCAGAACAATCACGTTCTCAACTGTCGGGCAATTTTCAACTGCTTCATCGGCAATTGCTTTCAAAGGAATTGTTTTGGTCCCCCTGTAACCGCCATCGGAAGTAATAACAACATTGGATGTTCCGTCATTGATCCTGTCGGCCAGGGCCGTTGCAGAGAAACCGGCGAAAACGATGGAATGGATGGCCCCGATCCTTGCACAGGCAAGCATTGCAATTGCCAGTTCGGGAACCATGGGCAGGTAAAGCGTTACCCTGTCGCCTTTTTTAACACCAATTTTCAATAAACCATTGGCAAACTCTTTCACTTTATCGAACAATTGACCGTAAGTCAACCGAATCTCTTTTTCTTTTGGATCGTTTGGTTCCCAGATAATGGCCACCTGATCTTTTCGCATGAACATATTCCGCTCAAAAATATTCTCGGTAATGTTCAGTTTTCCGTTTACAAACCAATTTACATCGGGAGCATCTTCACCATCAAACCTCCAATCCAATACTTTGTCCCACTTTTTTTGCCAGAAATGGCTTTCTGCGATTTTTGCCCAAAAACCTTCGGGATCGGCTACACTCTCTTTGTACTTCTGCAGGTATTCTGCTAAGCTTGTGATTTTATTTGTCATAACTGTAATATTAATATGTTAATGAATTTATTTGATTGTGTTCTATTAATGTCCGGCATCCGATGTTGGGTATGTAGAGACGCACGGCCGTGCGTCTCTACGTACCCATCAAAAGAAATAATAAACCCCGACCAAAAACCGGAAGTTCCCTAACTCCTTTGATTCTGTTATTGCCCCTTTCGGATCCATGTTCAACAAGCCGGTATCTTTATCGGTAGTGGCATAAGCGGCCACGGTATATTCGATTTCCGGTGCAACACGGAATTTCCCGTTGTTATAGATTACCCTTGGGGAAACCCTGTAGGAATAATCAATGGTCGATCCCCGGGAATAATTTGCCCCGACAATCGTATCATTCGCCCCCTGGTTTTTGGCATAACCACCAAATAACCCAAATTGCCAGGTTTTGCCATTTGTATGTACTTCTGTCCACAGCGACATTGTTTTTGTAGGGCTATAGCCGATGCTCGTAAGCTTGCCATCACTATCGTATGTATAGCTTGTTTCGGCATAGCCTCCAATATTTACCATGCTAAACATCATTTGCCCTTGAATTGCATACAGTTTTACGGTAACAGGTTCTGATTTATACTTAAAGTAACCAAAGAAGCTTGTCCCCGAGACTTTTTCATTTGCCTTTATCTTTATTCCTTCATAAGGCCCATCGGCTGTTGTTATGGAAAGCCTTGGCATAAGGGTCTTATAATCTGCCCCGGCACCAATCAACAATTTCTCCCCCTTATATTCAAAACGCAAATCCAATTGTGGGACACCTGCATTTGAAAGATATCTCCAACTTGGGAGGGATGGCCCATTATCCACAAAATCAACCTGGTCCATAGCAGTACCGATCAAATTATAATTGCCAAACTTTTTCGTGAACCTGATTTGAGGGTTGCGCGCAAAGGGCTGGAAGGGCGCCCCCGTATTAAAGGATACTGTACCGGGGAAACAGGAAATCACGAACATGGGATGCCAATACTGCCCGACAATGAGTTCCGATTTTTCCCATTGGAGTTTCACAAAGGCATGGCGCAACCTGAAACCGTTTATATCGGTGCCGATATTGCCAAAGAAAGCACCTTCGATCAAGCCGGAGGTTTTTGCGCCCCACACGTCAGGGCCGGAAATCACACCCTTCAAGCGGGTTTGTATGGAAAGGATGTTGAACCTGGAAACGGCCATGATGTCATCACCATTGAAATCAAGTTCTTCGTTTTTGGGGTAAAGCAGGAAATGACCTTCCCTTGCATCCCAGGTTTGCCTGGAATCAAAGAAAACATCGGTCTTTACAAAACCGTGGAATTTGATCCCGAATTTTTTTTCCTCTTGCGGAAACAAGACCAAGGGAAAAAGCAAACAAAAAAGTAAATGGGTTTTTTTCATAATTCGATTGTTTTTAAATTTGCCATTTAAGCTGTTAAAGGATTAACAAAGACGGGCAAATTTAAAACAAATTTCCACTATTCAAAACCGCATTGTTAATTTATTCACAGTCTAAATAACCCAATGCTAACAATGGGATTTGAACATGATATAAATTGAGGGGAAAACTGATTTGTGATAGTTTTTTATTTTGGAAAAGCCACTGGTTTTTCGTAACATTGCAAATCAGACCTAATAAGTTCAAACGATGAAACCCAATAAAATTTATCCAACGGTCTTTTTTACTTTATTTGTTTTTTTTGGTTTTTGGCCAGCCATCATGGGAACGGATTAGATTTTGTAATCTAAAATTCAATGGACAAGACATTTCCCGGAAAATCATTAAAACTAAAATAACCAAAATCTTTATATTATGAAAGCATTGCACATTTACTTCAACCTCCTTGTAATATTCTTTCCATTGGTAATTGTAGCTCAACCTACTTTATCAAGGGTAAATCCCCTACCTCAGGAAAATTCAATTAACGATATGGTGAAAATACCGGGTACAAACAAGATTATAGCTGTTTGTGATGGATCAACCTACATGATATCAGAAGATATGGGCAATTCCTGGCAAGTGCACACCAATCCTGCCGGAAAAGAAAATAAGTATAACTGCATTTCTGTCTTTTTTTGCAACTCGTTAACGGGGTTTATCGCCGGAAGTGATGAGTCTGTCCTCAAAACAGTAAATGGGGGCCTAAATTGTACAGAAGTATTCTTGAATACAAATACACCATCTTGGCTTTTGAAAGGTTTTAATGACATCAATTTCAAAAACCCATCTGTTGGTGTTGTGGTTGGCCCTGAAGGCAATATTATTTTTACCGATAATGGTGGTGATTCATGGGACACAGCCTTTATATTTGAGGAATTTGATCTTTATTCCGCTGATTATTGTGGTAATGACAAAGTATTTGCGGTCGGCGATAACCATCTCATAATATATGTAAGCCACGATGAAGGTAAAACATGGGAAACACAAATCATAAGCCCTTCTATTCCAAATGGTACATTAAAAGACATTTTGTTCATAAATAGCAGTATTGGGTTCATAACTGTTGGTTCTGTTTATTACAGTAAGGTTTTGCGTACCGGGAATGGTGGGGATACATGGGAAACAGTATGGACTGGAGAAGGTGATTACTATCCCAATACAATTTATTTCTACGATGATTTGCACGGTGCAATAAGTTGTAGTATGAACATATATGAAAGTGGGATGCTGAAAACTGATGATGGTGGTTTGACCTGGGAGGGTTTTTCTATTGGTGAGTTTTCCTGGTTTGCCAACAATGCAATTATCATGGACGACAATCATGAAGTATTAATGGCAGGCAATATGGGCATGATTTTCAAATCCATCTATGGTGGACAAAACTGGGACAAAAAATCGGAACGTACTTTTTGGGGCAGTATTATTGAAGTCCAATTTACCGATGCCCTTACCGGTTATGCCCTTGCGGCAAACCATACTGGCACAATGGCCGCACACGACCTGATGAAAACAACAAATGGCGGCTTAAGCTGGAACCCGGTATTATCAGGGGAATCATATTCTGAAGCTGCATTCTACTTTGTCGACAACGAATTAGGATTTCATGCAAACAGGGATTTTTCGACCAAAATTCACAAAACCATAAATGGAGGGGCAAATTGGGAATTACTCAATACGGACAACTATGAATTTATTCCTTATTGTGTTCGTTTCTATAACGAATCACTCGGCCTGATATGCGGGACAAATAGTATAATACGTACCGTGAACGGTGGAACGGACTGGGAGCTTGTTTATACAGGGGGGTTTACCAATGATCATTGGGATATATATTTTAAATCTGAAAATGATATCCTTGTGTGTGGCTCGTCCTTTCTTATTGAAACAAACCTTCTTCGTAGTACGGATGGAGGCCTTACCTGGGAATCGGAAATCCTCGGACAATATGGAAACGCTTATGATATGGAATTTATAAATTCGGATACAGGTTTTATGGCATGTGATTCCAATGTAATGCTCAAGACCGTTGATGGAGGGGAAGAATGGATTGCAACAACTGTAAGCCTTGAAGACAATCCCCAAATATATAAGATCCGGTTTCCTTCCAGTGAAATCGGATATGCTTCGGGCAAGGGTTCGAACAGCAGTTTTTTCATGACCACTGATTTGGGCGAAAATTGGGAGACGATAGAATCACCATCTACAAGCGGTATATTCAACTTTCATTTTTTCAATGAAGAAACGGGGTTGGCTTTTGGCGAAAACGGGATTGTTTTAAAAACAGATGGGATCTTACAATTGCACCCCCCGGTAAATTTCACATTGAACACTGGGTATGAAATCCCTAATACCATATTCTATTTAGAATGGGAAGAACCCGATTTAAGCAACACGCCCGACTTGCTTGGATATAATATTTACAGAAACGATACTTTGCTTTTATCCACAGGGCCAACTCTTGACTATAATGAAAGCCTAAACCCCTTTAATGGATGGCCTGAACCAATTTGCTATTATGTTACTGCGATTTATGAAAACCCTTCTGGGGAATCTGTCCCCACCGAAGAATTGTGCAGTGGCTGGCTAACCGGTCTAGGGCAAAACAAGGATAACGAAATCAATATAAATTGTTATCCCAATCCGTTCAACAATGGCACTCAAATATTATTCAGCAACCTTAAACAAAAAGCTGAATTGACAATATTTGACCAAACGGGCAAACAAATCCACATCTACCCTATCAACAAAGATATGGGAAGGTTTGAAATTACGGGGGACCGTTTAAAACCCGGAATCTATTTTTACCAACTGAAAACAGATGATGGGGTTTCTGAAACAAAAAAGATGATAAAACTTTGATTGATTATTTTGTAAAGTGATTGAATAAGTTCAGACATTTGCCCGCAATTTTTAAAACTTACAAAATGAAAGTATTTGTGCTCAATTGTGGGAGTTCCTCCCTGAAATACCAACTTATCGAAATGCCGGAAAAGAAAGTCCTGGCAAA
>JAJRTT010000147.1 GCA_024278155.1 Bacteroidota bacterium
AATTGTCAACACCGGTAATACTAATCGACCCAACTTTGTTTTTCCATTTTAACAAAGCATCTGGCATTTGCCCATCGCTGCCATCATTTGGTTTGTTAAGGATAACTTCATTGAACACAGTAAATTTAAAAACTTCGGACCAATCACCCGTACCATTATCGTCCGTGGCCCTTACCCGCCAATTATATTCATGGCCGAAAAAGAGGTTTTCCATCTCAGAAGAGGTAAATTCAGTGGTAAATGAAGCCGGGTTTGGAAACGAAGAATCTTCATCCAACTGGACTTCGTAAGTAATGACCCCAATTCCAGAAACAGCGTCCCAATCCAATAACACATTGGGCATTTGGTTATCGTCCTCATTTTCAGGATTAACCAATGTGGGTGCGCTGATTTTAATTTGGGCTGCTAAGCTTAGGGCGATAAATGCCAATAAAACGGTAAAAGATATTTTTTTCATTTCAAATATTTTTTTGTTCAAAATAATTTACTTGACAATTACAAATTTTGAGGTACCCACAATATTTCCGGCTACCATTTTTACAACATAAGTTCCCTTGTTCAAATCAGATACATCCAGGCGAACCGTATTGTCCCCTTTTTGCAAATCATTCCTGGCAACTGATTGCACCAATCTACCGCTCATATCGAATACCTGGACTTGGACATCGGACAATTCGCTCAAATAAACCTTGAGGTTTGCTAAATCAACAACAGGATTGGGATAAACACTCACCGGTGAAACCGGTGTGCCAATCACAACTTCATTTTCATCAGTGCCGATTATAACATCACCTGCCCTAAAGATCCCGCGTCCATAAGTTGCGGCATAAATAGCACCATAATTATCGATTCCCTGAAAATCTCATAGAAAGGCTGGTTCGTGGCAGGGTCATAGGTCGTAATGGTAAAAGGGCCTTTATAAACCTGTTGTTGTTTCAATGCCATTACAGGAACATTTCCCATTCCTGTTTTTTGCTGGGCCCATTGTCCATTGGAAACATTATCAGAAACCCAGATACCATCGTCAGTACCAATAACCGCTTTGTCATCAGCCCCCATTTCCAATACGGAGGCATAAACAGGCATGGCCGGTAAATTACCCTGAACCGATGTAAAGCCAGGGGTATCTGAAGTTGCATTCGAGGAATAAAACACGTAATCGGTATTTCCATAATTCCCCAAAGTAACCAACACCTTATCGGCATCCAAAGGGTCAACTGAGATGGAAGTTACCACCTGTGTATTCCCACCCTCCATTAATTCAATAACATCGGTTGCAACTATACAGTTTGGACTTGTGACATCTGCCCGTTCAAAATCATATGCAAGGGCAAGATTGGAAATCCTATAAAGATTGCCCTCTTGTGTTCCCACGTAAAGATAATTGGCATCTGCCGAATAAGCGATACATTGAGGGTTGCCAAGGAAATCCGAATTGTTTTTATCAGAAATCAGGAACCATTCCGGTTCTTTTCCAAAATTAAGTGCCTCTTTTGTCATCCATATTTTTTCTTTGGTCGCAATAAATAACCGGGTGGAAATAATGTCCTTCACCCTGATCGTGTCCCCATTATTTAAAGCATTGGGAAGTGTATATTTGAAGGGGTGATTGTAATTAACACTTCTTATCACCACCTCGTCTCCTGCTTGATAAGCCTCACGTGCCACAAAATCAACTGAATCCCTGCTGTTTTCATTGGTGAAATTTTCCCAAAGGGCCATTGGTGTAAGGAAATTTGAATTGCTCATCCCACCTTTGAGAAACGTACTTGAATAATCGAATGCCATGGATTGCGACCTTCTCATCCTGTCAGTTAAAGCTTCCTCATTTGGCAAAGGGCTTTTGGAATAAAAGATTGGTGGAGGTGTAACCCCCCCAATGGTTTCATATTTTCTGATTGTGGAAATGGCGCAATATCCACCATCACTTCCTTCAGGAAGCAATTCGCTTCCATAATTCCATAGGTCTGCCCCAGGCATTGGCAATTCATCTGAACCACCAATAAGAATAGTGCCATTATCCTGGGATCCCCCAAAAGCTTCATCCAGTTTATTGGAAACATCCACGGTATAAAACTGGGTCACATTATAGTTTCTATTAAGGACCTGATAAGTAAAGAAGCTGGATCCAATACTCCCTTTATAAATGCCTCCGTCGGTACCAAGGAAAAACTCATTGGTTCCGGGACGGAAAGCATATACATGATGGTCGGCATGCACGAAAACAGGGCTTAGTATCCCTCCAGCAGCAAGTACATTACTTATAGAACGCTCTCCCCAGCTATAAAAACCGGTTTCATCAACTTTAAAGCCTTCCCAAACATTAACCCCTCCTGCAAGAATATGATATGGGTCGTTGGGGAATACCTCTAAAACATTGTTGTAATCGCCCTGGTAATAGTCTTCTGTCCCCAAAATATTCAAAGATTCGGAACCCCCGGGCCCGATTATCCTCCATGTTCGGCCTTTATCTTCCGAGAGGTAAACATTTTCAAGGGCGTTATTCGATGACTTTGCAGCCATGGCATATACTACATTTTCGTCTGAGGGGGCAATGGCCAACTGTAAACGACCAATACCTTCTGCCGGCAAATTATCTTCTTCACCTAATGAAAAAGTAACAAATCCACTGGGAGAACCGTCAGATGAAGCATATCCCAAACCATCAACTGCGGCCACGACCAACCCATTGGGGTGGACCTCAACATCGCGGGCAATCCCCATTAAGTCAAGAACAACCCCCAGTGTATCGGTAAATTGTGCGTACATCCACCCTGAACTTGTTTTCACCTTAAGCCCAGTATTTGTGGCAGCCCATAAATTACCGTTGGATGCCATTGCGATTTCGTTTACAAAGGCCCATTCAACGGTTTCGTTATTTGCCGTTGGTTCCGTTCCTTCCACAAGTGTGAAGTTGTCGTTTCCATCTGATTTAAAAATACCTTGTCCGACAAAACCGCTGACAAACCCCATTTCCCCAAGCCCGGAATAATCCTGGTTGTTGAATGCTTCGCCCGTACCTACATAGATTGTCCCGTCTGGAGTTTGGATCATGCAGGAAACATTGAGGTTGGCCGTTCCATTTGAAGTATTCACTTTTGCCCAAATGGCCCCAAGGTTCGTGGTCTTGAAAATACCACCGTTCACGCCGGCAGCATATAAAGTTTTTGCACTTTCATCGCGGTTATCAACAATAAGGGCACGGGTCCTTCCCCCCATATTGCCCGGTCCCATTTCAACCCAGTTCAAGTCACCTCCATTGGCAGATTTGTAGGATGCTTCGTTGGCTTGCTTTCTCGCATTTAGTACATCGCGAGGGTCAAGAAGTCCCGTGTTTTGGTTGTTCCTAACCGTGACCAGCCATTCTTTAGCCTTGACAATGCTCTGGTCATTGCTGTTCTTTATTGTGGCATCGTCACTTGATGCGGAAATAAAAAACAAAGCAGCAACACCAGAAATTAATAACGTTAAAAATCCAAGTGGTAAAAATCCTTTTTTCATATCAGTTCAATTTGATTATTATGTTATTGACAGATTATTTATGCTTAAAAACAGTGGCACAAGTTACGCCTTTTTTATTTAATGGCAAGTAAGTTTTCAATTAAATTAATTCATTATATTAACAACTGCTTTAACGAAATCCGCTACTGTTACCAAGCCAGCTAAGTTATTGCATTTTAAAAGTTAATACTTAAGAAAACGATCTTTAATCCCATCCTTTTCATGTTTTTATAAACCTTTCATGTACCGGGATTACGTTTTTGCCTCCCGATAAAACCGGAATAGATTTCCAATAATTGTCAGCAAATATAGTTAAACATGAGAATATGTACGATGAATTAAACCAATGAAAAATCCAAATTTTCATTTTCAAAATTGAAAATCACACAAAAATAAAAGATATTTGATAAATTACAAAGAAGAATCAGTTAACGGTGGGAAAAAAAAAGTTATCGGTAATTTCAAGGCGTTGCCAAGCCAGGGAATCCACCGATAACTTTTTCGGGTTTAATTTGATTTGATAAACCTCAAACTATATTTCTGCTCCTTGTTTTTTAGGTGGATAAAATAAACTCCTTGTTGCAGATGGCTAATATTAACCTGGTAACGTCCACTATGGATTGTCGTTAATTCTTCCTGAAGGACGGTTCTCCCCGAAAGATCGGTTATATTTAGCGAAATTGCATCTTTGTCCGATAAATTGTTTGGCACAATATTGAGAACATCTTTTGCCGGGTTTGGGAATACCCGGAATTCATTCCCGGAGGTGGGGTTTACAATTCCCGTTAAACTTGTTACCAAAACATCATCAATTGCCAGGTCACCTAAGTCGCCACTTGCTGTCTTGCCCCTAAACCGGAGATTGATGACCAGGCCAACGTATGCTGACAGGTCAATGACGGCCTCGTTCCAGCCTTGCCCCTGGTTTCCTTCGAGTGGTTCCATGATGTTCTTCACCAATTCGCCATTGCTGATAAGGTCTAAACGAAGGCTTCCCATATCGTCGCCGTACATATTGTACCAGAATTTCAAGACCGGGTTTGTAATTTGCCCCAGGTCAATACAAGGAGAAATCAAGATCGCTTCTTTCCTGAAACATTCCTCAGTTGGTTCAAGATAAAGGAATATGCCCTCGATAGTCCCTAAGGTATGGTCACCAATTGGGCCTGTATTGGGGGTAGGGGTTATCCCGTTTAACGTACGCCAGTCGATTTTGTCATCCATGAGGTTTTCAAGGTTGAACCACCGTGAATCCATATCGCATTCAATATCGGAACAACCCGGTTGCCATCCACAAACTTCCATATCATCAAAATTTTCTACTTCATTTACGGTTAGGAATTCACTGTCCTTTAAAACAATATCCGATTCAATAACATCATTCAATGAGTTTTCGTCCACATCCAGTTCGATCCAAACCTTCGCCAGGTTATTATTTCCCGAACCCAGGCTTATGCTGGTATCGAATTCATAAATGACCACTTCACCAGGGACTATTACGTTATTGTATGTTTCATTGATTATTGTCCCGTTATTGAACTGAAAACGGATTGGCACATCCTGGATATCAACGGAACCGGTATTTGTCAGTTCAACCTTTACAGGGATATCGGTGTAATCCTGGCAATCGAACAATATGCCAGAAGGGGGCGAAATAAGATCGGAAACGGCGAGGTCGGTACTAAATTCACATTCCCAAATGCCCGGGTTTTTCATTACGGCTATCGACCTTTGGCTAACCGCATTATCCGCACCAATGGCTTTCAAGCTAAACCAGTATTCCAATTCGGCATTTACATCGTCCAATTCAATGGAGGTTTCCGTAGTTGAACCTGCGAGTTCCATATATTTTTCGCCCAGTTTATAAATTTCATAGGACTCGGCCCCTTCAACCGCATTCCAGCCAATAACAGCCGAATTGGGGCATGACTGGTCAAAGCTTAAACCACCCGGGACATTCATTACCGAGAAGACTTCGTCACTTTGGCCCGTTACGCCATCCCTGCTAAGCCTGATCAAATAACTTCCCCCAATCGAATTGGGCGCCGACCAGTTATAATACCGACGGCTTCCGGCAATCCCTGAATTGACCGTGTTCCAGCTTTGTCCATTATCGTTGGAATACTCCAATAAAAAGTTGCCCGTATCGCCAAAGGCATCCCACCTTACAACAACCCCATCACTGGGATCGAAGGATTCGCCACCGATGGGATAAGTGACAGCTATCTCGTTTTTCACAAATTCATATACAATATAATACTCTTGTGGCCCAAATGGAATGGCAAAACCATTTACAGAAACCGTATAGGTATCGTTTTCGGGATTATTGATCAACACCTGTTCCATGTTGTTCAGGTGGTCAACCCCTGTTTTTGCGGGCATGTCCAATGAATCGGGATTTGGGTACGAGCTCAAGACCCATGGAAAACGATCAATTCCACCCGGTGTTGTCACAACCAAGTCCAAATCGTTCACAAGTGCTTTATTGGTGCCAACACTTGCTTCCTTGTCTGTCCAGTAAAGCATGATTTTAAGTTGGGCAACATTTTCAGGAACGGCAATACTATGTGTATTTTCCGAGCCCTGTTCTATTTCGTCGGTTTCATGTCTATATTCCTCAAGCAATTCGACCGCCCGTAGATTATTGATCCTTCCCCAGCCCGTTTTAAAATCGGGGCCTGTATTTCCCAGGTCATCGGCCGTGTTCAACACAACGGCCTTTATCAATCCGCCTTTTGGATCTTCATCTCCGTTCAATTCCTTATAGGCATTGTAAAGTTGGGCAAGCGAGCCCGAAACTCCCGGGCACGACATGGAAGTCCCTGATTTGGTTGTATAGCTATTTGGGTTGGTGGTGGAATATACACTGGAGCCTTTTCCACTGATATCCGGCTTTATCCGTCCATCATGTGCAGGCCCTCGGCTACTGGAGTTGGCAAGTGCATCTTTGTAATCCAGGTTTGCCACGGCAATTACATTCTTCCCAATTTTGTGGCCACCCGTGACATTTCCCCAATAAGGGCCGGCCCCATATCCACAATTCGATGTACCTGAATTTCCTGCCGAAAAAACATGCATCAAAGAGGGATAGTTCCTAACCTGTAGATCCATGGTGCGGGCCAGGGAAGTATATCCGGCATTGCAGCCGTTGCTGTAAGATGTGGAAGAAATCCGTATCCCCGGGCTGTTATAATGGGTGGGTATCAACGCAAAACCAGGATATTCGGGGGCAGCACCGTAAACATATAATTCTATGCCGGGTGCCATGCCCCTTGTTTTTGGGTCGAGGTTCCCGGCCCCACAAATTGTCCCGGCCACATGATCGCCATGATCGCCGTAATTATTGTTAAGATATTGTTCGCCTATCAATCCATCATAATCAATATGGGGGCCAATAATACCATCATCCTGCAGCATCACTTTTACACCGCTTCCATCATAGTGGCGTCCGGCACCATATTCAGAGTTAAGGACATTGGAACGGTGAAGGGTTTTTCCCGTGTAGTTTTCAGGCTGAGGAACCGGATAAACGGCTTCCACGTAAGAAACATAAGGAAGTGCGGCAATTTCTTGTATATCAGGAATGGAAACCCTTGCGATTTGTGTTTTGGCCACATCGTCTTCCTGACTTATTGTTTTGATTAATCCTTGCTTCAGTAAATCAACATCTTTGATGGAGACACTCGGGTAATAGCTTATGATTATATCCATTTCATTGTTGCCCCGCAAAGACCAATCGGGATATTCTTCGTATAACAAAGAAGGGGATAGTTTGTATTCGGGCAAAATCGAAGATATACACCTTATATTATAGGGCTGAAATTGGTGGACATCAAAACCGGAAGGTATCGCAAGTGTGTAAGCAAAGTCAGGAATGAACCCCAAAAACTTTATCCCGCTGGATTTCATGTTATTACGGACAGAGCTTGAAGGGATTTCATAAAACTGGACGAACTTGAAATAATATCCATCATAAACATCTTCATTTTCGATTGCGAAAGATGCAATAAACCCATCCAGGTTCTCCGGTACGTTTACATTCCCGTACTCCAGTTGAAGGTCATATTTTGCTGTTTGGTTTTGTGCCGAAAGTGCCAAAAAGGAAAAATTAAGCGTTAAGAACATTGCAAATTTCAGAAAGGTAGTTTTCATAGTGTAGTTTTTAGAATTAAGGTGAATTAAATTAACATCGAACATGGTCAAATGGTTCATTATTGCCTTTAGATAAAAGAATATCCGTTACAAGTATAATGCCCGGAAAGGCATGAGGGGATGTTGGCTAATGCAAGAATGATTCAATGTTTAAACGCGATAATAAAAACACAAACCAGATGATAAAAACAATTTTGCACCTAAGGGCCTATTCGTCCTCAATGACTTAATTGCGAGAATACAATTGAACCAATACGGCATTGAACCCTTGTGCCACCATAAGAATACCTTTTAACTGTTCAATCCCATGGAACTTGAACAGAATTGCCATAAACATGTATTCAACCGACTCTGCTACCACCAAACCTGCCTGCCTTCATCATCAACCGTAAAGATGCGCTCCTCATTTCGCGAACCTTCCCCGGTCAACCAATAAAAGGCATCGGATGGTACATTTTTAAACACCAAGGGTTTATCGACAGCTTTTTGTTTACCGACTTCCACCCATTTTTCGTCCCAATATTTCAAGGTATAGGTTTTCCCTTTATCGAAAAAACTTTTCTCCGTAAAGTCGGTGGTCTCCTTGGTTATCTTGCGGGTAGTGGAACGCAAAACAAGTGTGGTTTTTTTGTTTCCATCGGGGAATTTATATTTCACTTTCCCCGAATCGGAAAGGATAAAGGCATCGGATGCCGGGATTATTTCACCCTCGTAATAAAATGCTGGAAGGTAAGCAATCCCTTTCCCCATCCTTGAAAACACGGCTTTTGTCCCCCGTATGCGTTTGGAAGCAATGGCTTTCCATTCGCCCGAATTAAACACACAGAGGTAAGCAAAATGGGTGCTGTCGGGAATATCGTTTTCCAGGTCGATTTTCACACTACTTGTCGAAACATAATCCGTGGTCACGTCCATAATGGTATTGCTGCCGAGATATGGCGGCGCTTTTTCCCATTCATCCTTGTTTTCGGCAAGGCTCTGTTTCTGAACGGAAAAGGTTTTCCGGTACACTTTGGCCAGTTTGTTCCCCAATGAATAATCCCCCGGATTGGCTTCACCGCCCATGAAAATAACCACGCTATCGTTTTTATCGAGCAAAGCATTCCAGGCATGGTTGTTCCCCGAATTTGCCCAATAAGGTGTAAAGTCGCTCATAACCGCAATACCCATGGCACGCATGGCATAAATCGCAAGGTTGGTCATGTCCTCGCAGCGGCCTTTTTTGCTTTCCGACATTTCATTCAAGCCCTGATCGGTGGGATGACGGTAATAAATCGGATCAAAATCGAACCAGGATTTTATATCGTTATTGATAAGGATGGCAGCTTCAACCGGATCGGTCGGATCAGCCAACGAGTCTTTGACCCAGGCATATTTCTTCATGAAATAAGGCCTCCATTCTTCGAGGGGCTCATTGGAACCGCGGTAGGGCAATATATATTCGCAAAACTGGTCGAAGGTCTTTTTGGAAGCCCAGGGATAATCGTTCCAGGCCTCATAGGCGAGGTCGATGTACTGAATGAGGAAATCGGCTTTTATGGCCTGGCAGTCCAGGATCAGGGTGTCCTTTATATAATGGATGTTCCCCTGTTGGTCTTCCACTTTGTCCCATGCCTCCACCATCTTGTCATAATTCGGATAATCCAATACATTGAAATCAACGGGCATTTTGGAAGTATCCACGAGTTTGTATTTCAAATAACCATGTTTGCCCATGTTCCCGATCAGGAAGTAAGCGGCCTCTTCTTTGATCACTTCACCGGTTTCTTTAAAATGGTCGATGGTTTTTTCAAGCTCTGCCTTATTGTCCCCGGCCTTTTTCAAGGTTTCCTTAACATTTTTTGGCAATTCAAATTCACGGTATCCACAAGATGATAAAAGGATCGTGAAAACAATAAAGGCATAAAAAAAAGAAAATGGCAGTTTGTGGTTTGTTGTTTTTTGCATGACGTTATTTCATTTAATCCCTAAAGACAACATTAAGTAATTGTTATTTTTTGAAACACAAAAGTAAAGATTAAAACTATTGTATTAAATTTATCCCGGATTATTAAGTGAAAAAGGAGACAAGTTGCAATACGATATGGAGACGAGATGATAAGTGGACAATGTGATAAGGCGACCTGTGAAACATAATATTAAGCTTTAAACCATCAAACCCTTGAAACATTGAACCATTGAAGCATTGAAGAAACAAATCATTCAAATATGAAAGAAAACAAAGACCCAAAGGCAAAAATCCTGATCGTGGACGATGAGAAAGATATCCTTGAATTTTTGAAATACAATTTTGAAAAAGAGGGCTACGAAATCCATTGTGCGGATAATGGGTCAAAAGGGATGGAGATGGCACTGAAGGTGAAGCCCGATTTGATGATCCTGGATATTATGATGCCGGAAGTGGACGGGGTGGAGCTTTGTACGCAATTTCGGGAAATCCCTGAATTCGACGATGCGATCATAGTTTTCCTCACGGCCCGGAGCGAAGACTATTCTCAGATTGCCGGTTTTGAAGTGGGCGCCGACGACTATATCACCAAACCCATTAAGCCCAAGGTGCTTATGGCCAGGGTAAAAGCCCTGCTGAAAAGAAAAGGGAAGAAAACCCGGAAAGAAGATCAGATTATCGACCTCGGCGATTTCAGCATCAACAAAGATAAACGGGACGTGGTGATCGATGGCGAATCCATCCACCTTCCAAAAATTGAGTTTGAACTGTTGTTTTTGTTTGCCTCGCACCCGGGACGGATTTATGCACGGGAGGAGATTTATTCCAAGATTTGGGGAAACGATGTAATCGTTAGCGACCGGACTTTGGATGTGCACATTCGGAAGTTGAGGGAAAAAATCGGTGACAGCTTGATCAAGACGATTAAAGGAGTGGGTTATGGGTACAATGGATAAAAAAAACCCCACCACGGCCCTCTTCTTTAAAAGAGGTTGGAGGTTGAACAACAAAATTCACTTTAAATGAAAAACCCCACTCCCATAGAAGTTGCACGGATAGCAGTGGTCATATTGACCCTGGTGGTCTTTGTGTTCCTTTTGATTGTCAAATTGTTTTTTTCGCCACAACTTGATTGGTATATTGTTATCGGCACGCCCATCCTTACTGCCGCTATCGGTTATATGGTTTTTTATGTTTCGCTCGAGAGATTCATTTTCAGGAAAATAAAGCTGATCTACAAAATCATTTCCGACACCAAACCTTCCGTTAAAAAAGAGACCGAAAAACTGAACCTCCGTGAAAGTATCATCGACGAGGCCGAGGCCGAGGTCATTGAATGGAAGCGCAACAAAAGCGAGGAGCTGATCAAGATGAAAAAGATGGAGGCCTACCGAAAGGAATTCCTCGGCAATGTTTCGCATGAGCTGAAAACCCCGGTGTTCAGTATCCAGGGTTATATCGAAACGCTTTTGGAAGGTGGGCTGAACGATAAAAAAATCAACAAGAAGTTCTTGCAAAAGGCCAATAAAAACGTGAAGCGCATCATCCGTATCATCGACGACCTCCAGATGATTTCCAACATTTAAGAGGACAGCTTTTCTATCAGGCCGGAGGGTTTCAATTTTACCGAACTGGCCTCCGAAACCATGGAAGCCCTCGAAATGCAGGCCCGATCGAAAAATATTTCCCTTGGTTTCAAGGAAGGGTGCAACAAAGCTTTTATGGTGAATGCCGAAAGGGAGATGATCCAACAGGTGTTGAACAATTTGATTTACAACTCCATTAAATACGGCAACGAAAACGGCGAAACCCAAATCGGCATTTATGACATGGGAAAATATATATTGGTGGAAGTTTCGGACAATGGTATAGGGATAGCACAACATAACCTGCACCGGATTTTTGAACGCTTTTACCGTATCGATAAAAACCGCTCGCGGAAATTTGGCGGCTCCGGCCTGGGCCTTGCCATTGTCAAGCACATCATCGAAGCCCACGGCCAAAGCATCAATGTGCGCAGCACCCCCGGGACGGGCTCCACTTTTGGGTTTACGCTAAAGAAGGGGTAGGGTGTTTTGGGGGTTCTGAACGGTTAATATAAGAATAGGGTTCCGTATTATTCTGAAAGTATCCGGTATAATTCAAGGTTCAGATAGTAATGATGACCTTCTAATTCTTTTTTCTCCAATACTTGCATGTCGCATAACTTATTGAGATAGTCCCTTGCTGTATTTTCTGCATAAATTCCTGCATTAACCAACTGTTTTACCTTGGTAAACGGTTGAGTAAACAAGAATTCTATAAGTCGTTCAGGATTGCGGAACTTTCTATCATCTTTTCTCACGAATTCTAGAATTGAATCTTTTACGGACATAATTTCATTGATTTTATAAAACGTAATATTAGAAGTGTTTTCAATGGCTCTCAACATATACAATAGCCAGTTTTTCCAGTTTCCTCTTTGAGTGACACCCATCAAGCAGGAGTAATAATCATCTTTATGATCCAAGATGTATCTACTGAGGAATAATATAGGGACATCCAACAGGCCTTTGTTAGTTAAATAATGGATGTTGAATATGCGTCCAGTCCGGCCGTTTCCGTCACGAAAAGGATGAATTGCTTCAAATTGGAAATGGGCAATTGCCATTTTTAGTAAATGATCAATTCTATAATGCTCATCATCATTTAAAAAGTTAACCAAATTGTCCAATTTATCCTTAATAATGGTCATGCCTCTTGGAGGAGTATATATGACCATTCCCGCATTTGGACCGGTACCTCCTTGTTTGATAGTTGTATTTAAAAAGTCTGGGCGAATTCCATCAGTGGTTTGCTTTATTTCTTGAAATACCTGTAAAAAGTATTCTTTGTTAAATTGTTTGGTTTTTTGTAAATAATTGTAACCAGACCACAGGGCTTCCCTATATCTCAATACCTCTTTGGATGCTCCTGTTGTTTCCGTGTTTTGATCGCTGTACGCTCTATATAACTCATCATCGGTTGTGAATATGTTTTCAATTGCACTTGAAATCTTTGCTTCTTGTAAACTTATGGTATTAATCAGTAGTCCCTGATTTGGAATTACAACACTACGGCCTTGAAGTCTTGCTAGAGCAGCTTTTGCATCTCCAAGTTTTTCCAATATTTCAATTGTTTGATATAACTCCTTTCTAATTGGTAATGGAGGAATATTGTTCCAGGGAATATTTCGGTCAGGATTGATTGGATAAAGCATTTCTTGCATTAGTAAATCTGATTTTTAATGTTTATATGAAGTCAGACCTCAAAAATACTAAATTTTATCCAGCAAACTTTAAAATATTAGAAAAACAATGTCTAATCAAATTCCGGCATTAAAAGTACTGTTCAAATATATAATAAACATTAATAATGTCTGTATTTGATGTTTGTCTGCAAATGAGCAACAACGGTTTGTATATGAAGCGTTGGGCAAAAGGTCAAACCGTTTGATGCGGAGTTGTTTTGTCGAAGCCACCTGGCAGTCTTTGCGCTTTGATCCTGTTATGCAGGAATACTTCCGGCAGCACAGAGGAATGGACACAAAGAAAATTTTGGTGAAAGTGGCCAGGAAGCTGTTGGGCAGGACACTCGCAGTCATAAAAACGGGAACACCGTATCAGGCAGGTGTTGTAAAGTAGTGGGTTAAAGTAAACTAAATTCATAAAATTTGTTTTTCCAAAGAGCTCAAACTAAAAATGGACAAGTACGAAGGACAACAAAACAATGTAGGTGAAATAATGAAAGGGTGTACGACAAATTTCCCCTCATAAAACTGAAACTGCCTTTTTTGTTGTCATTTTTTAGTGCAAATTTCGTGTTTTTGTGTTTTAGTGGCTCTTTTTTTTCTGCCACGAAATCTCCAAAGCACTAAATTCCACAAAACAGGGAAATATGTCGTACACCCCAATGGAATCGTTATCACACTTTATAGCAAGTTGCCTTCTTGCCTTATTGTATTCTGATAGATGCCGGTGGATTGCCCATGGTCACAATACCACATATAGGATGCCGGGACAATTGGGAAAAACAGGAAAGTATGTGAGAGTAAAAAGAAAATATTATTATCTTTGACAGTAGGAAACTTTTGTCGGAGGCTTTACATAGGATAGATTGTTGGCATTAGGCATTTATTAACTTCACGAAACTTTCCGGAGTCAATACTCCAATTTCACTTTTCTTGTAATCTTTTATATTACGGGTTACAATCACTTCTATCTCTCCATGGTTTATCGCGGCGAAGTTTTGTAAAGCATCTTCAAAGTCTTTAAATTCTGAATTGAGTGCACTTTCTATCACTAATCTGTCCATTTGTAAGACATGGGTTATTGTCAATAATTGTTTAAGTTTTTCAATGACTTTTTCATGTTTTGCAGTCCTACGTAATAAATAATAAGTATTGCTAATTATTACTGGCGTAATAAATCCGTCCAATAGTCCTTTTTCACAATGGCTTAATATTATTGTTGAATTATCTGAAAAAGGTTTTCTGTCGAAGAAAAAGTCAAGTATTACGTCTGTGTCAATCAATATTTTTTTCATGTCATGTATTTTTCAGATAGTCCGTTTGATAATTCCTTTTTATAATCAAAAGGCTCAGGTGACTTGAAACTACCACGTAAAGAATTTACAAGAGGTGAAATATCTTCAATTTTTCTCTGTTCCGTTGTGATGGCTTTAAGATAATTTTCTATTATATCTGACAAACTACGTCCTTTTTCTTTCGCATACGATTTTGCTTTTTCGATAATGGATTGTTCAATCGTCAATGTTAATTTTGTGTTCATGATTCAATATTTTAGTTTACACGTGCAAAGATAAGGATTATTATACGACCGTATAAATTTATTTTGAATTACACGTGTTTTTCTGCTTAATGGCAACGGTTCGGCTATGAAAATGTAGGCGATTTCGAAGCACAATTTTTCAACTTACGGTAAAGTTCAAACGGGCTACAAACCTTGATGCTACTACTAAACCGCCTATTTTTTATAGCCTTTGTTACCCACTGGCATTCCTTGTTTTCAGTCATTTTATCTTTCAAATTTGCTACAATTTTCATTTCTTACGGTGCGTTGGCAAGACATACCTTTTTTGCAATTTTTGGTCAAGCGGTGGCTCGTGCGAATTGCAAACCCGCCTGCGGAACGGGCAGGTGTGTATGGCTTCTGCGGTGGCTATTTTCATATCAATTCCCCGTTATTCCGTTAATAAATGTTTCTACAAATCCTAAAATCTTTTTCAGGATTCTGTCGCCTAATTTCTTGCGTTGCAGAACTGATGGTTTCTCGCCCTCAATCAATTCCAGTATTTCATCACGCAATGGTTCTCTTTCTGCGAACAGATAATCCTCAATCAGTTTTTGTGTTTTTTCTTCCGATAGGTTTTCATCTTTTACCAACTGCTTAAATGCCTTTTGCTGTTCGATAGTCCAGAAGTTCTCAAATTCTTGTGGTATATCGTCTTCGTCTTCTATTTCAGGCAGATTTTCTAAAATAAATTTCTCAATCAATTCTTTTTTGCTTCGTAATTGCGATTCTGTATTTAGTAAATTGAAAATCTCTTTTTCGGTTTGTTCAACA
>JAJRTT010000148.1 GCA_024278155.1 Bacteroidota bacterium
ATTTATAACCGGAACCGGTTCATTAACTTGCGGGGCAACTTGTTTTGCCGTTGGCTGATAGGTAGTTTCTTTCGTTTTTGGTTTGGGGGGCTGGATAACCGCAACAGGCTCTTTTATTTCCATCACCCCTTCCATAGAGCTCATTTGCATCAAAGCCAATTCAAGATGGAGTTTTTTATTGTTGCTCTCTTTATAATCAATATCGCATTTATTGTTGATGTCAAGTGCCTTGATAAGAAATTGCAATGAACTGGCCGATGATTGTTCCAGATAGCGGTTTTTGATTTTTTCTCCCACTTCCAACAAACTAATGGTTGCTTTGTCCTTGCACACCAACAAATTCCGTAAGTGGTCCCCAAAGCCCAAAATTAAGTGCTGTCCGTCAAAACCATTATCAAAAATATCATTGATTATGAGCAGTGTATTTACAATGTCTCCCGCAATGATGGCTTCGGTAATCTTAAAGAAATAATCGTAATCCAGGACGTTCAGGTTTTCGACCACATTTTTATACGTGATCTTCTTCCCGCCCGAACTCACGATCTGGTCAAATATGGAAAGTGCGTCGCGAAGGGCACCATCTGCTTTTTGGGCAATGATGTGCAGGGCATCCGCTTCGGCGTCCACACCCTCTTGTTGGGCAACATTGGCAAGGTGAAGGGCAATATCCTCAACGGTTATCCTTTTGAAATCATAAATCTGACAACGTGAAAGAATGGTGGGGATAATCTTGTGTTTTTCGGTTGTGGCCAGGATGAATTTCGCATAGGGCGGTGGCTCTTCGAGGGTTTTCAGGAATGCGTTAAAAGCCTGTTGCGACAGCATGTGCACCTCATCAATGATATAGACTTTATAGCGTCCCACTTGTGGCGGGATACGTACCTGGTCAACAAGGTTTCTGATATCGTCCACCGAGTTATTGGAAGCCGCATCCAGCTCATGGATATTGAACGAAGCCGATTGATTGAACGAAACACAGGATTCACATTCGTTGCAAGCCTCGATATTGTCCGAAACATTTTCACAATTGATGGTCTTGGCCAAAATCCTTGCACAAGTCGTTTTGCCCACTCCCCTCGGCCCGCAAAACAGAAATGCCTGGGCAAGGTGTTCGTTGCGGATAGCATTCTTCAAAGTATTGGTAATGGACGATTGCCCCACAACGGTATCAAAAGTTTGTGGCCTGTATTTCCGGGCCGAAACAATAAAGTTCTCCATCAGGTAAATATTGGATGTGAAATATTTTCAAAGAATCTTCAAAATTACAAACTTTTTGTTCAAGGGCAGGTTTGAACAGTAGCTGAATTATTAACAAAGCGGATAAGTCGGCAATAAGCAAATGCTTACTCAAAATCAGGCACCTGGACCCAATAAATATTCCCAAGTCCATTTTCGATCCCTTCCATAAACTTTTTGAGGGTCTTGAAATTTTTCCCGTTGTTGTTTTCAAAGGCCGGACCGATCCTGTTACTGGTAAAGAAAAGGTATTTACCGTCAGGGCTAACGTATGGGCAATAATCCAGCCGGGACGAATTGATGGTCGGGCCTAGGTTTTTTGCTTCCGTCCATGTAGTATCATTAATCCGATGGGAAACATACAAATCGCCCCCGCCCAAACCATCCTCACGGTCAGCAGATGAAAACAGCAAATAACTTTTGTCAGGGGCGATATATGCATTGAATTCAGGGTGGGTTGAATTTATTGATTCGCCCAGGTTCACAGGTTTCCCATACCGGCCATTGACCCATTTTGAAAAATAAATATCCTCCCCCCCTTTGGAACCGTCCCCGGAAGAAGTATAATAGAGCGTGCCATCAGCACTTACAGACGGGAAGTATTCGTCCTTTTCGGAATTGATTTCAACACCTGCACTTCTTGGTGAAGACCATCGCCCTTCCACCCTTTCCACATACCAGATATTATAATCGGCTGGTTCATTTCCGTTCAATGGCCGGTTGGACGCAAAAAACAATTTCTTCCCATCTGGTGACAAGGCCGGTTCCAAATCGCTGTATTTCCCCGAAAAAGGGGCAACTATCGGCTCGGCCCAAAAATACCCATCGAAATGCATATAAAGGATCACGCCCTTTTTGCCATCGGGGTACATCAGTGTATAGTATATTTCAGCCCCTTTTGGCGTAATGGCAAAATCCCTTTCGTTTTTGGAAGTGGAAATCATGTTGGGCGAAAATATCTCAGGGGAACTGCCCGGTAAATGTTGACCGAAATATTTCCAATTCTGCTCTCCCAATACTTTTTTATAGTCATTGTTTTTCTGGTTGCACCCAAATGAAAGCAACAATACTACAACAAACAAGAGGCTATGGTTGGTTTTATGGCTCATTATCGAAATTTTTAATACAGGGACAAAGGTCTGCAATTTTTTTGTGTAATTTAACACACCAATTAAATGACTTTTTGTTTTCAATAAATTTCAACCTGATAAAATCACAAAGCAGGATATCCAAATGACAAATAAACATCAAATTTCAATCTATGAAAATCCAAACATTTGAAAACTTGAATTTTGGAAGTTGCAGTTTAACCTGAATAATTCATGAATTAATCAGGTTAAGTATATTTCGTTATATTGCAATTTAAAGTTATCCTGAAATAATGATTTTATTCTTTGTCAGCTAAATTACATTTTTTTAATAAAGGTTTGAAAAGAAACCATAAATGGAGTTAAAAAAGTTAAAATCGGAAGATATCAGCAAGCTCGGTTTGTTCGAGGTACTCCATATTTTAAGTCTGGACGTTGCCATAGGGGCTTTGGGCGGAGGGATTTTGGCCTCAAAGGTCTTGAACGTGGAACCGGGGTTTGCGTTTTGGATAATCCTTCCGGTCGCCGTTTGGGCCCTTTATAGTTCCGACCATCTGATCGATGGGATGAGACTGAAAGAAAATGCACATACGATCAGGCATTTTTACCATTACCATTATTCGAAAAGGATTTTAGCCATCATGGGTTTCTTGTTATTGCTGATGGTTCCGGCAATTTTTGTGTTCCTTGAAAAACCAATCGTTTTATTTGGCATAATAGCCGGGACAACCACCATTGCATATTTCCTTGTTGTTTATTTTTTTGGGAACAGGAAGTCGTTTTTTGTCCAAAAAGAATTATCCGTTGCATTGATTTATACCTTTGGGATTTGGGGTGGGCCGGCCTCCTTAATTTCCTGGAATTTCAGCAGCGGGCAAATAATACTTGTTATCGCCTTTTTCATATGTGCCCTCACAGCCGTAACCCTTTTTTCCTATTGTGAAGAAGATACGGACAGGGCTGACCATCACACCACATTGGTTGCGCACTTCGGGAAACTTTGGGTAAAAAGGATTTTGTATTTTCTGTTTCTCTTGCTTTTTGCATTGAGCATTTACGAGGTAATTTCCGCCAATCAAATTATTTATGTACGCACGGCCAAGCTCTATATGTTAATGGGAATCCTGCTTTTAATGATACTGAGCTTTTCGGAAACCCTCAAACAAAACAACCGGTACCGTTATCTTACCGAGTTTGTTTTTTGGCTACCGGGATTTGCTTTCTGGTTATGAAAACTCCATCGAACAGGGATTTTAAACAATCAAAATTGAACCCTAAGGATACAAATTTGTTCTTTTCCTATCAAAGCAAGCAGAATTGAAAAAAATCCAAATACTCCTTTTATTGTTAACATTTGCATTTGAGGTTTCCGCCCAATTGTCCACAATAGACAGCCTCAAAAACGAACTGGCAAATCCCGGGCTTTCCACCGACCATAAATTGGAATTGCTGAAAAGGCTATCGCGACAGGATTTCCGGGATGGCCTTTCAAAGAACATACAGTACACCGAAAAGCTATTGGCCCTGGCCAAAGAGAGCAACAATTACAAATATGCAGGCGATGCCCTTGATTTCCTTATTTCCATTCATAATCAAATGGGTGGTTTCCAAAAGGCCACAGATGTGGCAAAGGAGGCAATAATGCTGGCAACAGAATATAAAAACACCGGCGATGTTGTTTATTTCTCCAACCTGTGCGGAACGGCCCATCTCGATGCCGGGAATTATTTCGATGCTTTGGAAAATTTCAAAAAGGCCTCGAAACTTGCCCACGAAAACGGATGGGCGATAACCGAATCGTCAACGCTGAACAATATGGGCACAATTTACTATTTGTTGGGCGACGAACTCACGGCCCTTGATTATTTCATCCAGGCATTGAACATAAAAGAAAAGCACAACGAAACGAAAACCCTGGCCGGGGCACTCATAAATATTGGTGGGCTGTACAATATCCTTGGCGATCCGGGCGAAGGGCTTGTTTTCCTGGATCGCGCTTACGAAAATGCCTTAACGAACGAGGATGTTTATTCCCAGGCAAAGGCCCTTATAAACATGGGGGAGGTGAATATCAATCTGGAATCCTATGAGGTTGCCCTTAACAAATTCCGGCAAGCTTTGTATCTTTCTGATTCCATTCATGACCAACAGACAAAGGCAAATATCCTGGTGAAGATCGGGATTGCCGAACACCATCTTGGAAACAAGCAAAAAGCTTTGATGTATTATCAAAAATCCTTGAACCTTAGCGGTTCCATTTCTTATGAATACGGGGTTTCGATTGCAGCACAGAGAATTGGGCGTTTTTACATAGATGAAGAAAACTATAAGGAAGCCCTGACATATTTGCACCGGGCATTGACGGCATCGGATAAAATCAATGCGGGATCCAATCTTTTGGATAACTACAAATCGCTTTCGGATGCTTACGGGAAAACAGGAAAGCCCAAAAAGGCCCTTTTTTATTTCACAAAGTACGCAAACCTGAACGACAGTCTGTATAATTTGGACAACCATGAAAAATATTCCTCCATAAAAAACCTTTACGAACTGGATAAAAAACAAAGGGAGGTGGACCAACTGAAATTGGAAAACGAAATCACGGAATTGGAGGCAAAGCAATCCCGGTATTTGCTGATGGGTTCCATTGGCCTGATAGCGGTTATTATCCTCGTGGTGATATTGATTTTCAGGCAGCACAAAGTAAGGGGCTTGCAGAAAACCATCCGCCTTGAACAAAAGCTGTTGCGAAGCCAGATAAACCCCCATTTCATTTTCAATGCGCTTACGGCGGTCCAACGGTTCATCTTTGAGAAATCGACCCTGATGGCGAGCGATTACCTTGGCAGTTTTTCCCGCTTGATCCGTTTTATCCTCAACAGCTCAACGGTTGACAAAATCGCCTTGTCGGAAGAAATCGGGTTCCTGAAAAATTACCTGATGCTGCAGGCTATCCGTTTCGACAATAAGTTCGATTTTGAAATAACAATTGACAAGAACATTGAAAGCGAATCGACCTTTGTCCCACCCATGCTTGTACAACCTATTGTCGAAAATGCGATAGAACACGGTATCAGGCACCTGGAAGGGAATGGGCACATCAAAATCATTTATAAAAAGACAAACAATCTACTGAATGTTTCCATTGAGGACAATGGGATAGGGAGAAAAAAATCCGCGGAAATCAATTCCCTGAACACCAAAAAGGACAAATCGCTTTCAACATCCATAACCAACGAAAGGTTGCTCCATTTGAACAAGGGTTTTGGGGAAAACATCAAAATGGAAATCAAAGACCTATATAACGATAAAGGAGAAGCAAAAGGGACAAAGGTTGTTTTGAACCTCCCGATGAATGTTAAATGAGCAAACATCCATTCAAATGAAGCAAGTGTACTTTAAAATGCAGCAAGCGTCCACGTACCAAATGCAGCAAGCATCCACGCACCATATGCAGCAAGCGTCCACGCTTGCTATATGATAATCGGAAATCAATATGCAAGGCCACTTATTGCAAATACGAAAAAAAGAAAACATTAACTTTGCTGATCAAGGAAATCAAGAATGATCAAAACAGTAATCATAGACGATGAAGCGAATGCCCGGACAATTATCCGTGGCATCATCGAAACTTTGCCCGAAAGGTTCCGGGTTGTGGGCGAGGGCTTTAACGTGAGAAGTGGGATTGAAACCATAAAACAAGAGAAACCCGATTTGGTGATGCTCGATATTGACATGCCCGATGGGAATGCCTTTGACCTTCTGGAAAAAATCGGAAAAATCGATTTCAAGATTATCTTTATTACGGCCCATTCCGATTTTGCCATACAGGCCTTTAAGTTCAGTGCCATTGACTATATCCTGAAGCCCGTGATTTCCTCCGAGCTTTTCAGGGCCTTGGACAAGGTGGAAAAATCTTTTGAACTGGAAGAGATCAACACCAAGCTCAATTGCCTGTTATCAAACCTCAACCCGGAGAGCAAAAAAAAGAAACTTGTTTTAAAATCCATTGATTCCATTCTGTCCGTTGACATTTCCGAGATTTTTTATTGCGAATCCGATGGCGGCAGCTATACCCGTTTTTATTTGAACAACAACCGGAAGTTCCTTGTTTCCCGGCCATTAAAGGAATATGACGAACTCTTGTCATCTTATGGTTTTTTCAGGGTGCACAAATCCTATCTTGTCAATTTGAACAAAATCACCCGCTACGAAAAGCAGGACGGCGGTTCCATCATCCTAAAAAACCACATAGAAATCCCAGTCTCCTTCCGCAAACGGGAACAGTTTTTGGAGCGGTTCATGGCTTTGTAGCAAAGGGTCAGTCTGAGCTTGTCGAAGAGTGTACGGAGGAGGAATCCCCACTATTACGGTGTCATCCCGAACCAATACGCCGGCCAAGTGCGATAGCATGAGGAATCCCCTTGCTATTGTGGCTACTCACCAATGCCGTTCATTGGTTTGCGGCCTTTCATAGCGGGGGGATTCCTCACTCCTGCGCCCATTCCTGCCCCGGGGTTCGGAATGAAAATGAGGGAGTGAACGACAGCCTTGTTTAAAAAGTCTATTATCAGACAAACAAAATACAGGAACAATTAGCGTTAACCCTTATTGCTTTAAAACGAAAAACAACTCTTCCCAAACGTTAAGCAATCCTAAGGATACGCTAAACAATCTGTCCCTGAATCCCCGGTTTCCCCACCTACATTTGCGTAAACAACAAGTAAATAAAACATGAAGACACACTTTTTTTCAATCCTGTTCAGCTTTTTTATGCTTGCTTCAATGGCCCAAAACAACATTGGCATCAACAACCCAAACCCGGACCCATCGGCTGCTTTGGACGTAACAAGCTCCAATATGGGGTTTTTGCCCCCGCGAGTTGCCGATACCAATGCCTTAGTCAATCCGGCGGAAGGCCTTGTCATTTATGACCTTAGCTCGCATTGCATGCGCTATTTCAACGGAACATTGTGGTCAGCTTGCATAGGCAGCTTTACTCCGGCCTTTGTCTGCGGACAGGACATTATCGATGCCCGTGATGGGCAGCACTATGCAACGGTTCAAATAGGTGGCCAGTGCTGGATGGCCGAAAACCTGAACATTGGATCTATGATCACAGGGTTCAGTCAGGTGTCCGACAATGGGATTATCGAAAAACATTGTTATGACGACGATTTGGCAAATTGCACGACCTATGGTGGATTGTACGCCTGGGACGAAATGATGAAATATGACACAGTTGTGGGCATACAGGGGATTTGTCCGGATGGATGGCACATACCCACAAGTGTTGAATTTTGCAACCTGATCAATGCGGCGGATAGCGGAAGTTTTTCCTGTAATTTTGGATATGTAGGAAACAATGCCGGCGACAATCTGCGTGAAACGGGAACAATGCACTGGACTGCACCCAATTCCGGGGCGACCAATTCCAGTGGTTTCTCGGCCTTACCGGGAGGCCTTTATGCATATTTTACA
>JAJRTT010000149.1 GCA_024278155.1 Bacteroidota bacterium
ACCATGTCGGGGATGCGGTATTTCAGTTTCGACCTGATTTCGCATGAGCTGGGCCATTCTTGGTTTGGCGACAATGTGACCTGTGCCACCTGGAGCGATATATGGGTGAACGAAGGTTTTGCATCCTATGCACAATATCTTGCGCGACAGTATATCATTTCACAATCCAATGCCGACAATTTAATGAGGAACTGGTACGATTATGTGATGGGCGTACCGGATGGCTCTGTTTATGTTCCCGCATCTTCGGTGAACAGTATCGGGAGGATTTTCAATACGCGCTTAACATATCGAAAAGGTGCGGCACTCGTACATATGATCCGGTTCGAGATGGACAACGATTCCTTGTTTTTCAGATCGCTTTACGAATACCAACAAACGTACAAAGACAGCGTGGCCACCGGGACAGATTTCAGGAACGTTTGCCAGGATGTTTCGGGGATTGATTTCACCGACTTTTTCGATCAATGGTATTTTGGTGAAGGTTTCCCCATTTTCGACCTCACTTGGTCACAACAAGCTGACACCGTTACGCTCGAAGTCCATCAAAGTACTTCAACGGCCATAACCCCGCTTTTCAGGACTCCAATGGAATATAAAATTAGTTGGGCGGGTGGGGATACCACAATCAGGGTATTTCAGGAAACCAATGATACGGTTTACCAACTCATCTCTTCAAACGAAATTACAGAAGTTGAAATTGACCCAAAAAACTGGATATTGAACCAGGGAAGTGTGGCACATAAGTATTTCCTTGATTTAAAGGTTTTTCTTCAAGGGCCATTTGATACGATTTCGGGGATAATGAAAACAGACCTAAACCCGGAAAACATTCCGCTTTCGCAACCCTACGATGTGGCTCCATGGAATTATCAGGGAGCAGAAAGCGTTTCTTCCATCCCAAATGAAAACATTGTCGATTGGGTTCTGGTTGAATTGCGGGACACTACCGATGTCGAATTTGCAACTGGGAACACAATGATTGGGAGGCAGGCAGTTTTTATTTTGGACGATGGGGGAATTGTTGGTTTGGATGGCAGCAATGGAGCAAGCTCCCTTGCTGAATCGGCAATCAACGAGCTGTTTGTAGTAATTTGGCACCGCAACCACCTTGGGATAATTTCAGCTTCCCCGCTTTCATACAACAAAGGTGTTTACACTTATGATTTCACTTCGGGAAATGACAAGGTTTACGGTGGTGCAAGCGGGTACAATGAAATCTCCCCCGGTATTTGGGGATTGGTTTCCGGTGACGGTGATGCAAACAAGGTTGTCAACGACATTGACAAAAACGTATCATGGGAGGTGCTGGCCGGGGAAAACGGATATTCTTCCGGTGATTATAATCTTGACACTCAAGTTGAGAACAGGGACAAAGATGATTATTGGTTTTATAATATTGGCAAACAATCGCAGGTTCCTGAATAGTTTTCCGTTTATCTGTTTGCCATTTATAGATAAACCCTGATTTTTCGTATGCTTTTTTAATATCCCAAAAAATATGGGACAACCGATTCATTCCAATTTCCAAAGCGGTCAGGGGTAAGGATCGGATAAGCACATTCTTTAACGAGATTGGGCAAAGCAATTTTGGAAATGGCATTTATTGGGGAAAACTCAAACAACCTTGATCTCTTTTTTGCCTTATACCTTAAGGCCAGGTTCACACCTGTCAACACTCTCAATTTCCGCAAATTTGCCTTAACCTTTTGATCGGAGTCCTCTTTCAATGTATTAATGGCCTTGTCCATTTCCACCAGGCATTCATTGTAAAAAGCACTTGCCCTGTTGGTATCATGGGCGCGGTACCCGGCCAAGATCGTATTGACATGGTAAAGCTTGTCATATTTGAAAAAACGGCACCATAGTTCGCCATCAATCATAAACTTGTAGTCTTCATTGATATTTCCCCCGGCCTTTTCCCACAAAGACCTTCTCCAAAAAACAGATTCCTGTTGGATCCATTTAAAATCCCCCAGCATATAATCGTATTTGTTTTTGTATATTTTCTCAACCCGGAAAACACTGCTGTTCCGAATAAATGAGTTTAAGCCTACAATCCAGTTTACATGCGGGAACCGATTGAAAACTTCTGCCACAAACCTGAACGTACCGGGAAAATACAGATCATCACTATTGATCCAGGCCATAATTTCGCCTGTTGAACGACGAAAGCCCTTATTGAGGGCATTCCCATGCCCTTCGTCCTTTTCGCTTACCCAATCCGTAATCTTGTCGGAATACTTCTTGATTATCTCAACGGAGTTGTCCGTGCTCCCGCCATCAATAACAAAATACTCAAGGTTCGGGTAATTTTGGTCCAATACAGACTTTAAAGTATATTCGAGAAATTGTCCCTGGTTAAATGAGGGGGTAACTATAGATATTTTTGGCAAAATGGTCATCTATGTATAACTATATAATTGGTTTTGTCCTTCAGTCCTAAATCAAGGTTTTGTCCCTTAAGAAAACCGGGTTTCGTAGTAAAATAAACTCTAAATTTGTAAACTTTAAAAAACAGATTGCGTAAATTAAACCTGTCTTTTTACGACACAAAGATAGTATTTCTGCTTAGACTTTATCGTTATAGGAGATAAACCAATTAAAAAAAATGGTAAAAAAGATAATTGTTTATTCACTTTTTTTTGTTTCGATCGATCTTTTCAAGCTCACGTATGTACCGACCCAGGTGATTTACTTGTTGGGTTTTGGTTTTGCGTTGATGGTTACATTGGGCTCCCTCCTGATTTTTTTATACCAGCGGTTCGACCGTATCCATCAAAACTTCACTTACGAAATCCTGGTTTCCTTGTTTGCTTTTAACCTTGCAATAGTAGGGGCTTATACTTTCCACCAACAAAACCCCGGGCTTACATTTTGGGTCCAACGCTATTCATTGTTCTTCTTCACCTATTTTTTCTTGCATGCCATCAGGTTCAACGTAAAAGAAATCGAACGGATTATTTTTATCATGGGCATGATCTACATTGTTTTTTTCCTGATCCAATATGCACTTTACCCAAGAATAATATTCAATATCAGGATTGACGAGGCCCGTGGCACGACCAGGATTTTCCTTCAGGGGGGCGCTTTTGCCACCCTGGCTTATTTCATGGGCCTGTATTATTTCACGACTACCCAAAAGCCCATTTATGGCATTGTTTCGCTCTTGTTTTTTATCACCATCATCTTGCAGGGCACGAGGCAAAACCTACTGCTTATCGGCTTTGCCACAATCGTATTTATTCTTGTGAGCAAAAGGGTAAAGTCGAAAGCCCTGATCATGTTGTTGCTTGTCTTGTTGGCCATACCCGTTTTTTATTTTTTCCAGGATATTTTCATGAACCTGATCGCCATTTCCGAAAAGCAATCGGCACAGCAAGAGGATGATGTGAGGATAAAGGCGATAAGGTTTTTCGTGGGCGATTTTTTCCCTTCCCCCTTTGCCTACTTAATGGGAAACGGGGATTCCCATATGGCCTCCAAATACGGGATGGAAGTATGGAAATACAAAATAGTAAACGGGCTGTTCCAGTCCGATATTGGGATTTTGGGCGATTTCAGCAAATATGGCGTTTTTTTTATCCTGGGGGTAATATTGATATATATTAAAATTTTCAGATTAAAATTAACGCGTTTTATTTATATCAAATACTACTTCATGATATCTTTTTTGCGGCTGTTCCTCGGTTCTGATTTTGGAAGTGCGGAACCTATCGTCTTGCTTTCCACTATGCTGTACATGATGGATGTGGATGTCCACGACCAAAAACACCTCAAACAAAAAAACGTTAATGAAAAAGATTAAGATCGCATTGGTTTTCCCGATATTCAATGGTTTGGATTTTACAAAAACCTGCCTTTCGCACCTGTACGGCTCCTTTGACAAAATCGACCGGGGCAGGGCAATGTTCGAAATCGTGATAACCGATGATGGCTCTGTGGACAACAGCAGGGAATGGATAAAAAAGCATTACCCCGGCGTACATGTTTTGCAAGGGGACGGCAGTTTATGGTGGAGCGGGGGGATCAACCTTGCGATGGATTTTGCCATTGATGAATTAGAGGCCGATTACATCCTTTGGTGGAACAACGATATTCTTCCGTCAGGGGATTATTTTGAAAACCTGATAGGGATACTTGAAACTGTGAATGAAAAGACCATTGTAGGTTCCAAGATTTATTATGCCGACAAAAAAGAGATTATTTGGTCGATGGGCGGGCTTTTCGATCAACACACCGGGGCAAAAAGCATGATGGGCAACGGGGCACATGACAGCAAAGAGTTCAGCGAACCGAGGAAAGCCGATTGGCTTGCAGGGATGGGGACGGTTTTCCATGTTTCCGTTTGTGGGGAGATCGGAATGCTCGACGACAAAAATTTCCCGCAATATCACGGGGATGCCGATTTCACCCTACGGGCAAAAAACCAGGGTTATGATATAATTGTCTATCCCGGGCTAAGGATTTACAATGACAAACGGCAATCGGGCCTGCAACATGGGGAAAGCCTGAAACGTATGTTTGAATCCCTGGTTTCGGTACGGTCCAATTACAACATAAAAAAGGACTTCAAGTTTTACAAGGTACATACGAACAGCCTCCGGGCATACATTCCCGTAACAATGAAATACCTGAACTACATTGGCGGTTTTTTCAAATGGAAAGCCCTTGGCCTCCTTGGGACAAAGCGGAAACAACGATAAAGGGCTTACAGTATCTTGGCCTCTCCTTTCATTATCCTTAACGAAGCCCCAAAAACATCCCTCACATATTCAAACAGTGGCCAATTTATCAAGTTAAGCGATAAATACCACGAATACCAGTAATTAAAGGAAAGCTGGGTGAAAAACTGAAGCAGGATCAAACCCAGGACACCATAAACATCCAAAATCATAAAACCGCCCACGACCACAACTGCCCCCGAAACCAAACTCGGGATCAAAAAGGGTATTTGATTGGTTGATGAATAAATCGTTGCGTGCATGGCCGAATGGATTTCCAACGCTACCATTGCTAACATTATCGCATAAATCAATGGAGGCACAATCCGTGTTTCGATACCTAAAAGGCCAAGCCCCCAGTTGCCAAAGACACCGATTACCGTCAACGAAGATATGACGATCCCCATGGCAAGGAAAACATTCATCGACACCAGTTTCTTAAGGCCGGCAAAATCCTTAAAGGCAAGCAGCTTATATGTTTTTTGGATATTCGCATAAAACGGGGCTTCGGCCATCCGCCTGATGATGAACATAATCCTTTGGGTAAAAAGAAACCCTGCCATCAACGCCGCATTATCAATTTGGGCAATAATGATGGAAGTGCCGTAGGTAATCAAATAGTTGCCCCAGTATATGCCGCCAAGTTTCCAGGTGGCGGGCCAAATAGATTTGAAGATTTCCTTATCGAAAACCTTATGGTCGGACAGCTTGACTTTTTGTTTTGCAAACCATTTCCTCACATAGTTCCTTAAATAAAAAAATATGACAATATTCGTCAGTAAATTATAGGCAATCAGCAGTAATACGCTTGGGTAGATCAATAAGATAGCAATGTAAACAAACACCCGCACCGAACCGATCAAACTGTAAAAGCCATTCGAAACTGCCACAAAGTCGAGTCCTGTCATAAAGGATTTCCATTTTACGATTTGCAAAATGATGTATGAATTGACAAGGATGAGGGCAAATGCCGAAATGAAATCCTGGCGGAAGTCCGACATCTCAAAAATATTCCAGGTAACTGCCACTCCTCCCGTACCCAAAAGAAGTACGGCAAACAAACTCAGGATCAAGTAAATCCTATTGGAAGTGGACAGCAGATCGGCCATTTTGGTTAGGTTTGGGACACCTTTCTCCTTAACTTCAGAGCTTTCGAAATCCTCTTTGTTCAAAGGGAGCTTTTCGGCGCCTGCCTTAAAATAGGAAACCGCCCTTATAAGCGTGGGGCCGAAACCTGAATCGGCAAGCTTTGCCAATTGCATGAACACATTTACCAGGAACCAAAAAGCGATTTCCAGCTCATCGAACCTTTTTAAAAGCAAAGGCAAAATAAACAAGGCGCTGCCAAAATTCACAAACTGGTTTGACCAGGTCATCAGGGTCGCACTGTTCTTTATCTTATTCCACATTCCCGCCATAAATTCATTCCCTTCTTATAAAAAGCGTTTTATTCTTTGTGCAAACCTGTTTTCCAAAAGTATCCCGGCCAGGGTTTCTTTTATCGTAAATTTTCGAGGCAGGAATTTATCATGCCAGTCGATACATTTCTTTGCCCCTGTCACCCTTTTCTTAAAGATGAAATATGCATATTGCCTCCTCAACCTGTTATAATACTTGGCCAGGCGTTCGTTGTTGCTTTTGTATTTATACAGGATGATTTCACGCGAGCAAAAATAGGTGTTGCACATATACGAAAGGCTGTCCGAAATACTCTCTTCATGGCGCCGGGTATAGCTCAATGCCTTGAACACAAAACCAAAATCGGAAATATTCAAAATATCGTAGGCCAATTCCATATCGACATGCAGGTTTTTCTCACTAAAGATTTTGGGGCACCCCTTTAACTGTTTCAAAAAACGGGTCCTAAATATATTCGAATTCCCCGATCCCGTTACATCAATCCTTGAAGTAATCTCCAACTCAAAAACCTCTTTGCCCGGAAATACAGGGCCTTTGTACAAATCCAGGCCCCTTCCCCTTATGTCCACGCCATCAATTCGATAAGATGAACAAATGCCCACTTCCGGATGGTTTTCCATCAGAAAAACCATTTCTTCGAGATATTCGGGAAAAAGCCAATCATCGGCCGGGACAATTTTATAATATTCGGCTTGTGGCGAAACATGGGCATAGGTTTCGTTCCAGTTTTGCATCACATTCAGGAAATCCTTGTTGTCCACTATGCGAAAGCGTTTATCCTTTTCACCAAATGCCATTGCAATTTCAAGCGTATTGTCTTTACTGCAATTGTTTACAACGATACACTCCCAGTTTTCGTAAGTTTGCCCCATGATCCTCTCAAGGCATTCTTCAAGGAATGCCTCACCGTTATATACCGGAACCCCAATTGAAACAAGAGGGCTTCCTTCTATTTTAAGTTTTGTCGCCATAACATATCAATGAGTTAACACTTATTGGGCCTTATCGTTATTTCCGTTATTGCCGAACCTTCGGACAAAGATATGGAACAAACAATTGACAATGCAACTTCTGATGCTTCAAGGAAACATTTTGGGTTATATTCATTGCCTTCCATTTTTTGCACATGCTCCTGCATGGCAGTATCGGTCCTGCCTGGAAACACACTCAAAACCCTTACCCCATTTGGCAACATTTCCTTTCTTAAACTATCGGCTACGGCCCGAAGTGCATATTTTGTTGCTGAATACTGACTATGGTTTTCCCATGAGGACAAGCCTGCTGTGGAATTCACAAATACAATTTGCCCTCTTGCTTTTTTTATTTTTGGGAGCAGCTTCTGGGTAATCAGGTAGGGAGCCCTTAAATTTATCCGATATTGCTTGTCAAGGTTTTCAATGCTTTCGTTTTCGAGCGGCCCAAGGAAAATAATTCCCGCACTATGGACGAGAATATCAATTTTCCCCTCTTTGTTTATTTCCCTGGCAATTTTGGCAATGTCCAAGTCACTGGAAATGTCGGCTTCAATAAAATTGATTTTCCGATCTTCAAAATCATGTTTTGATATGCGGGCCTTTAGGTTTTTCAGGTTGCGTCCCACCATGTACAGCTTTGCCCCTCTCTCAAGCAGCTGGATGCTTACTTCCAGTCCGATTCCACTACTTGCACCGGTAACAAGTGCAACCCTGCTCTTTAAAAAATCTTCCATAATCCTTATTCTTCGTTCAATTCTTTCAATAGGTCAACCTTTCTCAAGGCATCGGCGGCTTCTTTTATTGTTGGGAACCCCAATCCTGAGCGAACGGATATGTCCAATAGGGAACAATCCCCATCCGATAAATTCAACACCCATAACAAAGCCATGTGGTAATCCTTGGTTTTGCTCTCCCCTCCTATCTTCTTGAACAAACCGCGTTTTCCCAATTGGGGCTCACCTTTTGGGTTCAGGTTCAAATATTTTCTGTTCCCTTCGATTATTTCAAAAACACCAAGTAAAAACACCAACGATGCGGATAATTTATCGGCTTTCACAAAATCCAGGTTGTCGGCAGATGTGTGGTATTCGGGGAACTCTCCATGTGGCGTGCGCGACAACCTGCCTACCGGAAGATTATAGCCCGGTGAACAAAATTGTCTTTCATCATATCCATAGGGATAAAAATCAATGATACCGTAATCATCGTTATTCGTTTCAAGTGTATTTTCAACAATCTTGTCTATCGCCGCATTCCCCCTCCTTGATTTTTTATAGTTAAGTTTGCCTTCGTCGCCAAGAAGCGTGAGGACAAGCCCGTGACGGATATTCCCAAGTTTGTCTTCGTTCCTGCTCAACCATGTTATGGAACCGATAGTGCCCGGAATAAATAAAAAACGATAAGAAAACCTTGGCTTTGATTTCGTCAAAATTTCCGATAGAAAAGCCGCAACGGCTATTCCTGAAAGATTGTCATTGCAAAGGCTTGGATGGCAAATATGGCAAGAGACCAACACTTCCTGTTCCGTTTCCCCTTTGATGTAATATTCACCGTAGGTTAATGAACCCGGTTCCAGCGTGGCATCTACTTTTACGTGGTAATTCCCCTTTTTGAGTTTTTCAAATTTTGAATGGGCCATGCAGAAACCCCAATTTTTATTGTGGTAAGAAGTTCGGTAGGGAATCCAATCAGGGCTTTCGGGAATAGTGAAAACATGTTCTTTCAGCTCTTCCAGGCTTACTTCTTTATCAATTGGGGCACTGTAATTCAGCACATGCAAATTCGATTCTTTGAAATCGATGACCTTATCCCCTTTTTCATCCAGGACATAAGCATCCGTGATATTCCATTCCAAAGGTATTTCCCAGTCAAGGGCCTTTTCACCGGATTTGACCTCAATGATATCCAGGGGGATGATTTCGGAAACAATGGAGAGGGTTTCCCTGACCCCATTGCCCGTGATACTCCTGCAAATTGGGTACAGTCGTTCGATCAGGCCATACATTTTATTACCTGATACTTCCTTATTGATTATATTTCCTAAAAAAGAAAAGTCCATTAAAAAATTGTTAGTTCAGGGATAAAAATAACGAATTTCCCGCCCCATTCCCGAATATAGTCCAATTGCCCACTTATTTCTTTCTTCAGGTTCCAAGGCAAAACAATCACATAATCGGGTTTGTGTTCAGCAATCTTTTCTTTCGAAACAACCGGGATATGGCTGCCCGGAAGAAATTTACCCTGTTTATATGGTGAGGCGTCAACCACAAATCCTATCATATCCGTCCCTTTTATCCCACAATAATTAATAAGGGTATTTCCTTTTGCAGCCGCACCGTAACCGATTATCTTTTTCCCTTTTCTTTTTTCTTCTATCAAAAACGATAAAGAATCGTATTTGATCTTTTCCACCCTTGCCTGAAAGCCTTGATAATATGCCAGGGTATCGATCCCTTCGGTTTTTTCCTTTTGGATCAAATCCCGGACCCGCAAAGATATTGCTTTTGAGGTATCCCCTTTATGTTTTGCATAAATACGCAATGAACCTCCGTGGGTAGGGATTTCTTCAACATCAAACATTTCCAGGCCCTGGTTTTCAAATATCCTTTTCACGGCAAAAAACGACAGGTACGAAAAATGCTCGTGATAAATCGTATCAAACTGGCATTCCTCGATGAGCTTCATCAAATGCGGGAATTCCATTGTAATGATCCCGCCGGCATTTAGGGCAATTTTCATCCCCTTTACAAAATCATTGATATCGGGCACATGGGCCAGAACATTGTTTCCAATTATCAAATCGGCCCTTTTGCCATTTTCCAACAGATATTCTTTTGCCAGTTTGGAACCAAAGAAATCAACGATAGTCCTCACCCCTTTTTTTTCAGCTTCCCTGGCCGTGTTCGCTGTTGGGTCCACACCCAATACCGGCACATTGTGCCCCTTGAAATATTGCAGCAAATACCCATCATTTGATGCGATTTCGAGAACAAGCGATTTTTGGTCAAAACCAAACTTTTCGATCATCATTTCAACATAATCCTTTGCATGTTGCAACCATGACTTAGAGAAGGAGGAAAAATAAGTATATTCTTCATCAAAAATCTTATCTGCTTTTTCCATTTCGTCCACTTGCACGAGGAAACAATTATCACACACGAATATTTTCAATGGATAGTAGCTCTCCGGCCCATTCAATTGTTCCCTGCTTAACATAGCGTTTGAAACCGGCGAATAGGCCAAGTCCGTAAATACATTTCTCAATTCCGTGTTACAATGTCTGCATTTCATTTTCTATATTCCTTTAAAACTATTATCGATCAGGGGGTGGTTTTTGTCTTTTTCAGTCATTATGGACGGCCCGATGGGCAATTCCAATTGCAAGGCCGGGTCATTGTACCTTAAACCGGCCTCGTGCCCAGGTTCATAATATGTCGTGTGGTGATAAATCACTTGAGAATTATCCTCCAGGGTAATAAACCCATGTGCAAAACCTTCGGGGACGTACATCATTTTCATGTTTTCTGCGGAAATCTCAACTGCAAACGATTTAAGAAATGTTGGCGACCCCTTTCTTATATCCACAATAATATCATACACTTTTCCAGAGATACACCGGATTAATTTGATTTCCCCAAAAGGTGGCAACTGATAGTGAATACCGCGAAATGTCCCCTTCAGTTTGTTTACCGAATGGTTTATCTGCACAAAATCCCCTTTATGGCCAATAGCTGAAAATTCATTTTTACAGAACACCCTTGCAAACGAACCCCTGTCATCGACAAAAGGTTCAGGGGTAATTACATAGGCCCCCTTAAGGCGGGTTTCGGAGAATTTCATTTCATCAACCTTAAATCCTTATCCAATATCCCTTTTTGCAATAAATCGTTTACCACGTTTAACCTCATGAATTCCGAATCCCTGAAGTTTTTGTTTGCAAACCCAATATCTTTATATCCCTGGACAAGGTCCAAAATACTTGTTTCCAAGTTAAATATTGGTTGATGTTCAGGTGCGAGCTTTTTAAACAAGCCAAAATCAACACGATAGGAACGTTTATCGGGGGCAGCGTTGCGGTTTACAGAAACATCGATCCCCGGGATCAACTGACCGACCCGTTCTGCCAATTCCTTCACCATATAGTTCCAGTCGTCGCTCCCTGTGTTCACAACAAGGAAATCGCCACCATTTGAATGTTCCCGTTCATGCGACCATCTAATGGCCCTGGCCATGTCCTTCACATTGATCAAGGGACGCCAGGGCGAACCATCGCTCAGTATGGTAATCCCACCGGAAGTAACCGCCCCTGCAACAAAATCGTTCAAGACCAAATCGAGCCTTAAGCGTTCGCTCATTCCACAGGCCGTTGCAAAACGATGGCAGGTAACCTTGAAATCCGATCCTGCCAGGCCAGCGAGTTCCTTTTCGGTAAAAACCTTCGACCTGGCATAAGCTGTCAATGGGTTTACTTCAGAAGTTTCGGTACGTGGGGCATCTTCAGCCGAGCCATAAACACTGCAACTGGATGCAAACACAAAATTTTTCACATACTGTTTTTTAGCCTGTTTGGCAATATTTACCACGGCCCGGTAATTAATATCGAGAGTGGCACCTTCAAACTTGTTTCCAATGGGATCATTTGAAATTGCGGCAAGTGCCACTACCGTATCCACGCCTTCCAGCAGATGCTCCGGAAATTCACGGACATCCCCGTAATATTGCATATCGAGATAGCTCTCGGGGATTATCCCTGCATTGGTTACATATTTTGCGAAGAAGCCCAAATCATATCCGATTATTTCCGCTTCAGGGTATTTGCCCCTAAATTCCTTTACCACTCCGGGGCCCACGTAACCCAGGTTTCCGGTTATCAAAATTTTCATGTTTTCTTCAATTTTTGGTTATACATACCTGTTTACCAATTTTTCCAGGGTGGTTTTCCGTCTTTCCAAACCTTGTCCAGCACGTTTTTGTCATGAAGTGTATCCATATTCTGCCAATACCCTGGATGCCTGTAAGCCGAAAGCAACTTTGATTCAGCAAGTTTTTCCATAGGTTCCCTTTCCCAGACTGTTTTATCCCCTTCAATAAAATCAAAAACCTCGGGCTCCAGAACAAAAAAACCACCATTTATCCATGCCGACCCCGATTCGTCGTCGCCTTTGGGCTTCTCCCTGAAACTCTCGATGAGGTTATTGTCCTTTTCTAAATTGAATGCGCCAAAACGGCCCGGGGGCTGAACAGCGGTCAATGTTGCCAGGGTTTTCTGGCTTATGTGAAAATCAACAAGTTTGTCAAAGTCAATATCACTTACACCATCACCATAAGTCAAGAAGAAGCGTTCATTTCCCACATATTCCCTTACACGCTTGAGCCTTCCTCCGGTCATCGTGTTTTCACCCGTATCGATCAATGTCACTTTCCAAGGCTCGACACTATTGCTCAATACCTCCATTGAATTATTCTTTAGGTCAAAGGTAACATTGACCTTCCGTAAAAAATAATCGGAAAAAAACTTTTTGATCAGATGGCCTTTATAGCCACAGCAAATAATAAAATCGTTGTGTCCGTAGGAACTGTACATTTTCATAATGTGCCACAAAATGGGCATGTTCCCTATCTGGACCATGGGCTTTGGCATAATGGAAGTCTCTTCACTTATCCTGGTCCCAAAACCACCTGCTAGAATAACTGTTTTCACAAAGTAAGTTTTTTTAGTTTTTAGTTTTATTTAATAACGAATCATTTTAAAATTTGTTCGATAATTTTATCAACTGCAATTTGCGCCCCTTTATCGTTCCAATGGGAATCGGTTCCAAAATACAAAACCGAATCCATGTCAATAAATTCATCGTAAACATCCACATAGTCCACACCTCTCTTTTCCAAGCCCTTGAAAATCCTTGGGAGGAAATCATCATACTTTGCGTTTTTATCTACCTTATCGAAATACAAAGTGTATTTATTGGGGATGGGGCAAAAAACAAAATCAAAATTGTACTTTTCTTTTAACTCTTTGCCCATTGTGGCTATGTTGTCGCAATATTTATCAATTTCTTCCTGGGAATGGTGATAATAAAAACCCGTAACTTCACCGTTCACCGATTCATAGTAGAACAACCAGGGTTTGTCCCGCAAACTGTACAGAGGTGTTTTTGAAGAAATATAACCAAATTCGTCGAACTTGAACGTGGATATGGCCGAATAAGCAGGTCTTGTGAGGTAACTCCCTTTTAATAACGTTGTCAGCCTTTCCTCTACATTTTTTGGGAAAACCAGGTCCAACATTTTTCGCCCAATCCCTGGCGAACCCCAATCGACCAGCTCCTCTTGGCTGTTTTGTGGTTGGTCAAAGCGTATGGGGATCATTCTCTCAACAGTTTCGTAAATAAAAACCTTTTTCGATGATCGTTTATAACCAATATGGTTAAGATAATTGAATGGGTAAAAGGAATAAATGGCATGTACTTTTTTATGCAAGCTGTCGGCTAGACGTTCAGGTACGGTCTTCACCCTTGAAAAATCAAAAAAACTATCACCGAAAGTGACAATATCGGCATCCTCCAGTTTGCTTTGTTTTTCTGAATAACGGAACTTACGGATAGGTTTCGGCAAATCTTCTTTAAAGTGGGAGATTTGACTAAAATAATACAACTCCCCATATTTCGTGAACTCAAAATGTTCGGGTACCTTTTTCTCAACAAGAACGGCATTGTACAGAGGTTCTTCCCGAACGGCAATAAAGGCATATAGGCAAATCGCCCCTCCTACATAAATCAGATATTTCAGCAAGCGCTCGTTCATATAAATACATTAAAACTGAAAATATAAAAAATCCGTTTCGTCCCATTTCCCAAGGACAAATATTGAAAATATCAAGAACAGGAAAATGCCCCATCTTGCAAACCTTGAGGTAACTTTCAATTTTTCAAGCAGCTTATATTTTTCCTGTGCAATTTCAACAAGCATCAATGCCCAAATTAATATAAAAGACAAATAAAAATCGGCCTTGAAATGGAACAATTGCAGATCGAGGCTGTAAGTTGAAAAGTCGAAGATGTTCCCAATAATCAACATTGCATCCCCCAAGGTATTCGACCTGAAGAAAATCCATGCAAAAAAGACAAGCCCAAATGTCCACAATAAGTTTCCGGCATTTACAAGCCGGGGAAATTTGGGCAACCCCATTTTCCCGGCTAATTTTTCCCGCTTGTCTCCCGTAACAATTGCCACAACGAGATATATTCCATGCAAGGCACCCCAAATCACAAAAGTCCAGTTGGCACCGTGCCACAGGCCACTGATCAGGAAAGTAATAAATAGGTTGTAGTACCATCGCCATTTCACCACACGGTTTCCGCCGAGGGGAATGTACAGATAATCCCTGAACCACGTTGAAAGGGAAATATGCCAACGTTGCCAAAACTCACGGATACTTCGGGAAAGATAGGGCCTTCGGAAGTTGGTCATCAACTCATATCCCAATACCAATGCCGACCCAATTGCAATATCAGAATACCCTGAAAAATCGCAATAAATCTGGGAAGTGAAAAAGAAGGTAGCAACAAGGTCATGGAGGCCCCCGTAAGCATGAGGGTTATTATAAACTTCGTTCACATATTCGGCAAGACGGTCGGCAATGACCACTTTCTTGAACATCCCCCAAACCATGAGGGCCACACCGTTTTTTATCCGCTCGTAGTTAAAATCAAAAACTTTGTGAAATTGGGGAAGCAAACGGGTAGATCGTTCGATAGGCCCGGCAACCAATTGTGGAAAAAAGGAGACATATAGCGCAAAAATACCAAAATGCCGTTCAGGGTCTTTTTTCCCCATATACACATCAATGGTATAGCTCAGGGTCTGGAAAGTGTAAAATGAGATTCCAACGGGCAATAGAAAAGAATAAGTAGGCAGGTGATGAAACAGGTTAAGCCCGTCCATGATGGAGTTCACATTGCTACTGAAAAAATTATAGTACTTAAAAAAGAAAAGCAGCCCCAGGTTAGAACCAAGACTGGAAAACAACAAAGCTTTCTTTATTTTCCCGGATTTATAATGTGCAATCCCAATGGCAGCAAAATAATCAATGACAGTAGAGAAAATAATCAGGACTATGTACATATAGTTCCAGCACATATAGAAGTAATAGCTGGCAATAAGTAGCAATACCCAACGGAATTTTGGCTTTATCGCAAAATATAGCGCGACAACGATAGGGAAAAAGACAATAAAATTGAGGGAATTGAAAAGCATGTCCTGAAGTTACTGAAGATTAGCCTTTTTTGGTTTTCCTTGACTTCTTTGATGACGAAAACATTCGTCGTAACCTGCCTTTTTTCTTGTCCATTGAGTAATACTGTTCCTGATAAGAATACCCATAAGCATTCTTCTTCAGTTTAATATCGTTCACAAGAAGGGTCACGTTTTCAACTTTTTTGTTTTCAATATTTTTCAGGTTTGATTTAAGTGCATCGGTATATGTATAATTGTGCCTTATCGTAAATACGTTTATATCGGCATATTTAAAAAGCAGGAAGGAATCGGTGACGGCACCAATGGGAGCCGAGTCGATTATTATATAATCATAGCGTTTTTTAAGCTCTTCGAAAAACACGCCCACTTCGTCCGAAGCTATCAATTCAACGGGGTTGGGAGGAATGGGGCCGGCAGCAATCAGGTCAAGGTTCTCGATCTGTGTGGGTTGGATAATAGCATCAATGGATGCCTTTTTTATCAAATAAGAAGTAATCCCTTTCTCATTGAGCAGATTGAAATCTTTGTACAATGCCGGCCTTCTCAGGTCAAACCCCAACAACAAGACCCTTTTCCCGAGTAGGGCATATACCGAAGCCAGGTTAATGCTCACAAATGATTTACCTTCCCCGCTCGCCGATGAGGTGATAAGGATTATCATTTTATCAACACCTTTCGAGAAAAACTGCAAATTGGTTCGAATCGCCCGGAACGAATCTGCCAAGGGGGATTTTGGATAATCAAGGATTATAGCAGTTGATCGGGTTTTATTGTGGAAAACCTGTCCGACCAATGGCAAGTTGGATATTGCCTCGATTTCTTTTATGTCGCTTACCTTGTTGTTCATGAAATCCCGGGAAATAATAAAAACAAATGGCAGGAACAGGCCAAGGAAAACCGCAATGATATAATTTATGTTCTTTTTTGGTGAAATTATACCTGCCCTTAACAAGGAGGCCTGGTCGATGATTTCATAATCAGGTGCATTTGAAGCCTGGGCTATTTGTGCCTCGGCGCGTTTTTGCAACAGAAATGTATAAATCGTATTGTTGAGCGTAAATTGCCTTTCCATGCCGATCAGTTCCCTTTCTGTTCGTGGCAGCCTGGCTATTTGTGAGGTTAATTTGGCCGAACGGCTGTCAATATCTTTTAACGCAATTTGCAGCTTCTTTACATTATAATCGACATTCTCAAGTATGGTATTTTTAATATTGGTGATCTTGACTTCATAGTCTTTTAGGAACAGGTTTTTCTCATTGCCAATTTCCATGTACTTCAACCTTTCGTTGTTGTATTCCATCATTTTTGCGATCAATTCGTTCAGCACAGGATCCTGTGATTCCCCTGAAGAAGGTGCTGCAAGGTCAGTAACATTACTATTTGATTCAAGGTAGGTCTTGATATATTCGTAATACTTTTGCTTCATTATCAATTTGGCCTTTTGGTTTTCCAACTCCCCTACTTTCTCGTAAATCTTCTGTCCCTGAAAGCTAAGGTTCATTGCCTGGTTCCTCGACCTGAAATGTTGCAGCTTGTTTTCGGCTATTGACAGGGAGTCGGCAATATCAGAAATCTGGGAATCAATAAACTTTACCGTATTATAGGCCATTTGGTTTTTCTTTTCCAGGTTCTGCTCGAGATAAACCCGCGTAAGCGTGTTGAGGAAATCTGTAATTTTCTCGGGGTGCGTCCCTACAAGGGAAAGAACCACAACCGATGATGTGGTAGAGGTGGTGGAAACACTTAAATTCCCTTTATATTGTGCCGTAAGCGAAAGCAAATTGTTGAACCTGAAGAAGATGTCTTTATCAAGAAAATCATTTTTATTGAACCTCACGTCCTTGAATACGGTAAAACTATAAAACTCGGAAAATACCTCTTCCCCAAAATTGAATACCCCATCAATTTTCAGGGAATCAAGGACTTTCATTGGTGAATCCGTTATATAACTGTACAAAACAACCTCTTTTTCCGCAGCGGTTAACCTGAATGTGCTATCATTTAGGACTTTGATGTACATCCTTATGTTTACAGGTTGTAAATGGGTTTGGTCCAATATGACATGGATCGGCGAGTTCATGTATAAATCATGATAAGACTTATATGGTAAAAAGTCAAGTGGCAAGAGGTCTTCCTCAGAAAAATAATCAACCTCAAAGCTCAATTCCTCAATTGCTTTGCTAATTACCCGAAATGAATTTATGATGGACAGTTCATTTTCAACATTATCGGCCCCTCCAAACAGTCCAAACCCTTGCATTACATCGTCCCCGCTCATAAATGAGTCGTTGTTTTCAGAGGCTAAAAGAATGGTGGTAGCGTTTGAATACTTCAAGGTACTGTATTTGTTTATCACAAATGCAACCGCCAAAGCAAAGATTACCGTGAAAACAAAATAATGCTTATAGCGTAAAACCCTGACAATAACATCCTTAAAGTCGGTTTTCTGTTCAAATATTTCTTCGGAGCTCGGCACAATCGTATAAATCAATTTGGTCTGTAAAACAAAAAATAAAGTGTAACAAAAGTCGTGATCGTCGTAAGGAAAATTGGCACATTTATTAAGCTCAGGTTACGAAACTTTGCATTGATAGGTTTCACGATCAACACATCATTTGGGATAATATAATAAAACTCGGAGGCGACTATTCCTTTATCGGTCAAATCCAAATAGTAATAATTGATTTTGTTTTTCGCTTCCCTGATCAGGACAACCCTTTGCATATCACCATAATCCGAAAACCCACCGGCCGAACTAAATGCCTGGAAAACAGTAATCTGATCCCTGTAAAATATGTGTTCGCCCGGCTTTCTAACTTCCCCTAAAACGGCTACCGTGTTGTTTACAAATTTCACGGTTACCGATATATTAGTCAAAAACTGGCCAACCTGTTCTTCAATATGTTTTTGGGCATCCTGCAATGTCATGCCCTTAACATATATTTCACCAACAAAAGGGAAGTTGATATACCCTGACTCATTTACCGTATAGCTTATCAAGTCAATATTGGTGCCATTTGAAGTCTGTCCCTGACGGCTGAAAATAGCGTTTGTTTTTTCATCAATACTTGAAACCCGGATATAAATATTGTCAAAGGGTTGGATTTTCTTTTCGGGCCTTATGTTCACATATTCATTTGCATCTTTGTTCTTTTTGGATTCCTGTACGTACAGCAATTTTTTTTTGGGGATACATGAAGACACGGAAACCAGTAAAGCAGCAAACAAAACAAGTATTGACGTAGAGAATCGTATTTTCTTCAAAATAATAATTTTGGTAAAAAAAATGTACCTAAACAATTTCAGGTACAAATTTATAATTAATATCCAAGTAAGCAATTATTAAATTATATTAATGACGAAAATCATGTTGGCCCCCAAGCTGTTTTGCCATATATGCACAAGTTCTGTTTTTATGCGAAACAGGATCGACAAAGCTTTGCACCGCCCTTCACATGATGGCCTGGGTCATATGTGACCTGCCCGGCCAAACCATCATAGCACCAGAAACCAGGCAATGGGGTTTTATCCCCTGTAAAAAATCGCATCCACTTGTAGCAGTTGCCCGCTCTTTTTATCGTAAAACCCTGGTTCCAAAGAATGGATGACAAAGCCTTTTTGCAGGATAAAGTCGAGCATTTCATTAAAGAGGGTTTCCCCTTTGTACAATTCTTTTGTGGAAAGTTCGAGTTGGAGCCCTTTCAACTTTTTCAAGGATTGTTCGGCGCCCAAAAGGACATTTTTCTCAAAGCCCTGAGTGTCGATCTTCAGAAATGCTTCTTCCAGGTTTGGGACATATCCATCGATAATGGAATCGAGACGGTGGATCTTTACCTTTTCTTTACCGCAATAGGCCGACTCGGGGGCGCTTTTTACATGGTCTGGCATCATTTCCAGTATCGAACTGCTTTGCAGGTTTTCTGAAATATTGATTTCGATTTCGCCATCCATGTCCCCTATGGCTGCATTCACGATCTCCCACTTTTTGTCATGACTGGCGAATTTCCCAAGTATCCCAAATGCTTCTGTCAAAGGCTCGAAAGAAATAATATTGTTTTTGTAGCCCGTATGGCGCGTATAATATGCGAACTGTCCTGTATTGGCACCCACATCCAAAAGGTACTGGATTTGAAAATGACTTAGTAACTTAATACGGTTGTTGATCAGGTAGCTCCCAAAATATTTGCGGTTGAGGCTGTTTGCTTTCCGCAATAACCTACGGAATAAAATATTCATGTAATTTGTTTTAGGTAATCAATTACGGGAAATATCCGGTTGGGGTTACCAAACATACCAAAGTAGCTCAAAATATTCACACATACCCTAAAAACCTTCTGTTTTTCAGGTAGGGGAAACCCTCTCCTATGAACCACTTCCTTTTAATACTGTCCGTATGGTTTTGAGAAATAGCAGGAAATCCAGTTTGTTTGACCAGTTGTCAATGTATTGTAAATCCATTTTCATCCAATCTTCAAAAGAAATGCTATTTCTGTTGGGCTTAACTTGCCATGTACATGTAATCCCTGGTTTCATCGAAAGCCTCCGCAATTGCCATCTCTCGTATTGCTCCACCTCTGATGGGATGGGGGGACGTGGGCCTACCAGGCTCATATCGCCCTTTAAGACGTTAATAAACTGGGGCAGTTCGTCCAGGCCTGTTTTCCTCAGGAATTTCCCGATCCTGGTAATTCGCGGGTCGTTCTTGATCTTGAACACAGGCCCGTCAGCTTCGTTTGCATCCATAAGCTGTGCCTGTAAGGCTTCTGCATTAATTACCATGGTCCTGAATTTATACATATGGAACGTACGGCCACGAAGACCAACTCTTTTCTGCTTGAAAAACACAGGCCCTTTTGAAGTTAGTTTTATTGCAGCTGCAATGGAAAGCATCACAGGCGACCATATGACAAGGACAAACAGGGAAGAAAGTACAGAAAACGTATTTTTCATTTTCAAGGCAAATTTATCAGAAGGAGTATTGTCGAACGAAAGGAAGGCCATATCATCAAAGTGGTTCAAGTTAGCCTTGGAAGCCGACATATTGAACAACTGCGAGTGCATCCTGAAAACAACCCCGACCTCTTCGCACGATTGCATCAATTCCTTTATCGCATTTTGGTCAATATCGTTCTTGCAATAAATTACCTCATCAATTACATCCACATCCATTAAATTACGGATACTCACCCGCTCGGCCTGAACACTTACTTTATCTTTATATTCCTTATAGACTTTGCTTGAATTCGTAATAATATGCTTTATTATAAAGCCCCACTCCTTATTGTTCAAAATCTTATTGATAAAGTTCCTCGAACTTTCATCGGCAATAACAAGTACATTTCTCGAATTATATCCCTGAACCCTGAAATGCTTGATCATTCGATAAACCGAAATCCGAATTGTACTTAGTGAAATAAAATTAATTACCCCAAAAGACAGTATAACAATCCTGCTCATTTCCTTCAACTTGAACAAAAAGATAAACAGGAACAGGACACCCAGGCCCATTACCACAACCCGGAGGTAAGATTCC
>JAJRTT010000150.1 GCA_024278155.1 Bacteroidota bacterium
CAAAGATACGAAATGAATAGTATAATATTTCTGTAGAAAACCATTCTGTCTTTCTTGATAATGAATATCTGAGATTTTAGGGGGTGCTATCCCTAAATTATCAGATATTTTAGAGCATGGTGTCACAAAAATATCAGAAATTAAAGAAAGAATAGGATTTCTTTTTTGTGATCATAAATCCGTAAGACTGCCTGCCGCCCACCTGACCCGGCAAGGGAATGGCAGGCAGGGGTTTTAATAAGTGCAATTAAATGAAGGGATTAACCACAAAACATTTACTTGTTTAAGTGCTACAAAACTCGTGTTATTCGTGTAAATCGCGGATACTTGTAGTTCGCCTGCGTATTTAAAGGGCGAACCTATCCCAATGAAGAAATCAAATGCCGGATTCTTTCCGCAAGAAGGGAACCGTCAGGCTTGTGCCGAATTCCTTTAAACCCCTTTATTCCCTCAAGGGCCATAGTCAGATCAATTCGGTCTTGCCCCATTTTATAATGGATTTTCATTTTGTGGAACCGATGTGCCAGGTATTCTTGTTCGGTTTGTCCGGGAGTGGGGATGAAAACCGCTTTTTTGCCCAAAGCCGCCAAATCCATTATGGTGCTGTATCCGGGCCGGGAAATAATGAACCCCGAATTTTGAAAAGCCTCAAATAAATCATTGCTATCCAAATGTGAATGAAATAGAATGTCTTCACTTATTCTCTTTTGTTCCTTCAATTCGGTTTTGCCACCAACAACAATACATTTCAAATCCAATTTTTGCAATTCCCCCAATATTTTATTTTCAAGGATTGTCCGTTGGGGTTCGGGCCCCGAAAGTACAACAAGGATGTCGTTCTGGAATTTCTTCGAAACACTGTCACTTTTAATTTTTGAAAAACGCGATAAGGGGCCAATGTAAAACAAAGAACCTATGTCATTTTGAAAATGGGAAAGTTCGCCTGACAGATTGTTGTCCCCTGCGAAATCCGGGACCCAACATTCCTTGTATTTGTTGACAAACCATTTATTGAGCCTGAACAACATCTTTTCGCCAAACTGGTTTTTCCCCGGTATTTTCACTCTCAATTGATGGGTCATAAAAATGGCAGGGATTCTTTTTGACCAAAGCCCAAAACGGTTATCGGAAATCACCGCATCGATCTTATGCCCGTTGATGATTTTATCGAGCAGGATATGTTCCCTCCTGATCCCGGCCATGATTTTCGGAACCTGCAGACCCATCTTGATAACCATGTTCCCGTTTTTCGGATAGCTGAATTCATATCCGGGGAAAACAATGGTTTTAAGCTGTGGATATTCGCTTTTCAGGAAAGCCAATGGGCGCTTATCTGCACCAATAATTGCATTTGCCCCTTGCTCCAATAGTTCATCAATGATCGGGACGCAACGGCTTGCATGGCCTATTCCCCAGTCGAGGGGGCAAACTAATATGTTGGGGTTTTTAATCAATACAAAAGAGTTTGACCACAAAAATATAGTTATTCGGGCTAACTTCTTCTATTATGTCAATTTTAAAGAATCAAACTATTTATTTATCGTTAAAATTCATTATAAAAAACCTGCTCTCGAAATAAACAACTTTTATTCACAATGAAAAGTTTGACTTAATATCTTTCATTTGAAATGCACGATTCCCCAAAACTAATTTCTTCCCGTTTTCAATAATTAATAATTTGTAACTTAGCGGTGCATTATAATTTTCAACAAATGAAAAACAGCTACCACATAATCAATGCATTAATCGTTAACGAAGGGGAGGTTTTTGAAGGCGATGTACTTATCAGGGACGGCAAAATAGAAAAAATTGGAAAGAAATCAGAAAATACAAGTATATCCCAAAGGGAAGGTATCCCTCAGATTGATGCCAAGGGAAAGTATCTTCTTCCCGGTGTCATTGACGATCAGGTTCATTTCCGCGATCCGGGCCTTACGCACAAAGCCGACATATATACCGAAAGCAAAGCTGCTGTTGCCGGCGGTATAACTTCATTTATGGAAATGCCCAATACCATTCCGAATGTTCTCACACAGGAATTGCTGGAAGACAAATACAAAATGGCCACTGTAAAATCATTGGCAAATTACTCCTTTTACATGGGTGCCTCAAACGACAATATCGAAGAAATCCTTAAAACAGATCCAAAAAACGTTTGTGGGATAAAAGTCTTTATGGGATCATCTACCGGCAATATGCTGGTGGACGACATTGATGTGCTGAACGGGATTTTTTCTAAAGCCAAATTACTTGTGGCCGTTCATTGTGAAGACGAGAAAACCATTCAAAACAACACAAAAATATTCAGGGACAATTATGGTGAGAACGTCCCCTTGGAGGCCCATCCGCTGATCCGTAGCGGAGAAGCTTGCCATAAAAGTTCGAAACTTGCCGTGGGCCTGGCAAAACTCCATAACACACGTTTGCATATTTTGCACCTTTCTACAGCGAGGGAAATGGAGCTTTTCGATTCGGGGATCCCATTGAAGGATAAACGGGTCACAGCAGAGGTTTGCGTTCACCATTTGTGGTTCAACAATGCGGATTACAAAAAATATGGAACCCGTATTAAATGGAACCCGGCCATCAAAACCAAAAACGATCAGGAAAAACTCTTTGAAGCTCTCCTGGAAAACAAGCTGGACGTAATTGCGACGGACCATGCGCCCCACACCCTCGACGAAAAAACAAATACTTATTTCAAAGCACCGTCCGGCGGGCCGCTCGTGCAACATTCGTTGTTGGCCATGTTGGATTTTTGCCATCAGGATAAGATTTCGATTGAAAAAGTTGTTGAAAAAATGTGCCATGCCCCGGCCATCTGTTTCCAGGTTGACAAAAGGGGGTTTGTCAGGGAAGGTTATCATGCCGACTTTGTACTTGTTGATGTAAATTCAAAAACCAAAGTAGAAAAACCCAACATCCTTTATAAAGTAGGATGGTCGCCTTTTGAAGGGCATACCTTCCAATCAAAAATTACACATACTTTTGTAAATGGTTGCCTCGTTTATAAAAATGGCAATTTTGATGAATCGGTAAAAGGACAAAGATTAAAATTTAACAGATGATGAAAAGCTTACAATACCTAATCCTGCTCATCCCTTTTTGGTTCGCGTCATGCACCTCCACTCCTGTGGAAGTTGTGGAAGAAACCTATTCCGACAGCATTGCAAAAACGGTAAAGGTTTACGAAGATGATTCAAAGGAAATCCTGTTGAAAGAAATCCAGTATTATGAAGATGGGCAGAAAAAGTTGGAAGGGGCCTACAAGGATGGCGAACGGACAGGGCAATGGTCGTACTGGTATGCGGACGGGAAACTCTGGAGCCAGGGCGTTTATAAAAAGGGGGTTGAAAATGGCCTGAAGACCATTTGGCACCCAAACGGCCAAAAATACTACGAAGGCAAGCTGAAAATGGGCATAAGGGTCGGCACCTGGAAGTTTTGGGACAAAGATGGGAAACTGTTGAAAGAGATTGATTACGATAACCCCAAATAGTAAAAACAAAACCCAAAGCACACAATAAGCACAAACCACGAAACCTAAGGGTGCAATCGAACCATCCCATAGATATTTTGTTATATTTCAAGAAATCCCTTTTTGAACAATGAATAAAATAATATTGACATTTCTGATTTCCATTTGCCAATTCATTGTTTTCGGGCAGGACACATCGGATGGGATTTTCAAAGCAGGGAACGGAAATGTGGTTTTTACTTCCGATGCGCCCCTTGAACTTATCAGTGCCGAATCAAATGGTTTGAAAGGGATTCTCGACCCAGAAAAACGCACCTTTGTTTTCCAGTTAAAAGTCACGAGCCTGAAAGGTTTCAACTCAAAGCTCCAGCAAGAGCATTTTTACGAAAATTATCTGGAAACCGACAAATTCCCGTATATCCGGTTCATGGGGAAACTGGTCGAGCATATTGATTTCTCACAGATGGGGGAGTTCCCGGTACGCGCTAAAGGAATTTTTTCGATACATGGGATCGAGAATGAGGAAATTATCAAGGCAACAATTGTGATTGGAAAAGACAAATTGAGGATTCGATCGGATTTTCAAATTTCGCTGGAAGATTACAATATAAAAATACCACATGTGGTATTTCAAAAGATTGCAGAAGAAATCAATGTTTCTATAGATGTGAGCCTTTTTAAGGAGTGAAAGGGCG
>JAJRTT010000151.1 GCA_024278155.1 Bacteroidota bacterium
GAAATCTCCAAGAGGGAAAAGAAGCCGGATAGCGAAAAAGGGAAATTGGCGGCATAAAGCCAACACGTCAGGTCCCAGCCAATGGGACAACTGGGCCCTGCACTCTCAATATTAGGCACTTATCAACTGGTCTACCAACATTTTAAAGGCTTTTGTTGATATCTTTGCCTTGGAAAATATTTTTACGCCCCAAAGTCCCGGCATTTTATTAAAAGCGGTCTATTTACTGAATTTCCCTAATTATTTTGCGTGCATCAATATGAAACAAAAAAAGCAGCCCATAAATGAACTGCCTGTAGAATACCCACGCTGTGGCTTAGAGCCACAGCGTGGATTTTTTATTTGGGGATTAGTCCCTAATTGCTGCCTGGGCCGCTGCCAGCCTAGCAATTGGCACACGGTAAGGTGAACAGCTTACATAATCAAGTCCTGTCCGGTGACAGAATTCAACGGAACTGGGCTCTCCGCCATGTTCGCCACAAATCCCAAGTTTGATATTCGGACGGGTTTGTCTTCCTCTTTCACAAGCCATTTCAACGAGCTGGCCAACACCTTCCTGGTCCAAGACTTCAAATGGATCGTGCTTCAGGATGCCTTTTTCAATGTAAATCGGCAGGAATTTCCCGGCATCGTCACGCGAATAACCAAAGGTCATCTGTGTAAGGTCATTTGTTCCGAATGAGAAGAACTCGGCGCTTTCCGCAATTTTATCAGCTATTAAAGCTGCCCTGGGAATTTCAATCATTGTTCCTACGAGGAATTCAATGCTGTTGTCCCTTTCTTTAAACACAGTTGCAATTGTATTCCTTACCAGGTCTTCCTGCATTTTCATTTCGGCATAAGTCCCTGTCAAAGGGATCATGATTTCAGGCTTGGCAACCACGCCCCTTTCTTTCAAGTTAAGTGCGGCTTCTATAATTGCCCTGGTTTGCATCTCTGTGATCTCGGGATAGGTATTCCCCAAACGGCACCCTCTGTGTCCCAACATGGGGTTGAACTCGGCTAAATCCCCTACTTTTTGTTTGATCACCTTAACGGATACGTTCATGACATCGGCCATTTCCTGCTGTCCCTTTTCATCATGGGGAACAAACTCATGCAAGGGTGGATCGAGCAAACGAACAGTTACCGGAAGGTCGTGCATAGCTTCAAATATCCCTTCAAAATCTTTACGCTGGATCGGGAGCAATTTTGCAAGTGCTTCTACCCTGCCTTCCAAATCTTCTGCAAGGATCATTTCGCGCATGGCAACGATTTTTTCGCCCTCGAAGAACATATGCTCTGTACGGCAAAGGCCAATCCCTTTTGCACCAAAGTCACGTGCTACTGCACTATCATGAGGAGTATCTGCATTTGTACGGACATACATTCTTGTATATTTAGATGTAAGGTCCATCAACTTACCAAAGTCTCCGCTAACCTCCGGGTCAATGGTGTTGATTTTATCGAGATAAACTTCACCGGTACTTCCGTTCAATGAAATCCAGTCGCCTTCTTTCAATGTGTGTCCATCAACTGTCAAGGTCCTGGCCTTGTAATCAATCTTTAAAGAACCGGCCCCTGAAACACAACATTTGCCCATTCCTCGGGCAACTACCGCTGCGTGAGAGGTCATACCTCCACGGGCTGTCAAAATCCCGTTGGCAATGTTCATCCCTTCCAAATCTTCGGGGGAAGTCTCGATCCTTGTCAGGATCGTATTATCATATTTATTGGCTTCATCGGCAAAGAAAATCACCTGGCCCGTTGCAGCTCCCGGGGAAGCAGGCAATCCTTTTGCAAGGACAACGGCTTTGGCAACTGCGGTTTTATCAAAAACAGGGTGCAAAAGTTCATCCAATTTATTGGGTTCAACCCTCATCAACGCTTCTTTCTCATCGATATCGCCATCATTTAGCATATCTATTGCGATTTTCACCATGGCTGCGCCGGTACGTTTTCCGTTTCGTGTTTGGAGCAACCACAGTTTACCATCCTGAATCGTAAACTCAAGATCCTGCATATCGTTGTAGTGCTTCTCCAGTTTAGCCTGTGTTTCGTCCAACTCTTTATAGATAGCTGGCATAAGCTCTTCGAGTGATGGGAAATCCAAAGCTCTTTCTTCTTCAGATACTCCAGCAAGTTCGGCCCAACGTTGTGAGCCAATCTTTGTGATTTGCTGTGGGGTCCTAACACCTGCCACAACATCTTCACCCTGGGCATTGATCAAATATTCACCATTGAACAAATCTTCTCCTGTTCCGGCATCACGTGTAAAAGCAACACCTGTCCCCGAGTTATCGCCCATATTACCGAAAACCATGGCCTGTACATTCACAGCGGTTCCCCATTCACCTGGAATTTTGTTCATCTTCCTGTAATAGACGGCACGGTCGGTCATCCAGCTATCGAATACGGCCATTACCGCTCCCCAGAGTTGTTCCCATGGGCTTTCCGGGAAATCATGCCCGGTTTGTTTTTTAACGGCAGCCTTGAACTTGGTGACCAGTTCCTTCAAATCATCGACTGTTAAATCGGTGTCCAAATCAACGCCTTTGGCTTCTTTCACTTCGTCAAGGATAGCTTCGAATGGATCGATATCTTCTTTTGATTCGGGCTTCATACCCAAAACAACATCCCCGTACATCTGTACAAAACGACGGTACGAATCCCATGCAAAGCGATCGTTGCCACTTTGTTTGGCAATGCCTTCAACGGCATCATTGTTCAATCCCAGGTTAAGGACCGTGTCCATCATTCCCGGCATGGAAACCCTGGCACCTGAACGGACAGAAACCAAAAGAGGGTTTTCCTTGGAACCAAATTTGGCCCCCATGATTTCTTCTACCCGAGAGATGGCAGCTTCCACATCATCTTTCAGCAGTTCAACGGTTTTATCGTGACCAACTTTGTTATATTCCGTACAAACTTCGGTGGTAATGGTAAACCCCGGGGGAACCGGGACACCGATCAGGTTCATTTCGGCAAGGTTCGCACCTTTGCCACCCAATAAATTCTTCATCGAAGCATCACCTTCGGCTTTTTTGTTGCCAAATGTGTAAACATGTTTGTTATTGTTTTCTGTCATAATATATGATTTAAATACTTAAGTTCAGGTTAACCGGATTAATGCTTAATTATTGTTTTTGCAATCTTAATTTATCTTTATTGCGAAATTCCAAAAATCAATAGACAAATATCAAGTAAGCATCAATAATAAAAATACAAATCATTAAACTTTTTAAAATTGAGAATTTGATTTTTTGGGGTTTTAAGTTTTATCATTTGTTATTTAAAATTCTTTTGTGAAAAGCTTATTGTTTTTCCAAAGATTATTTGGGGACATTCGGGCATCCCCTGACTTTCAAACTGCCAAGCGCCCAATTGAGCATTCCCTCAAATGTGGTCAGGTCAATTTGGTGACCCAGCCATTCGCATGTGATCACCCTGTTTTCAAAACCTTCTTTTTCCAGGTTTTCAAAAGTTGTCCTTGTGAACTGTGGATCCACGGTTTTATCTTTTCCCCCAAGCACAACGAAGCGGTAATTGCAGGATGATTTCTTGATTTCCGGCATTACCGAATAAAACAAATGGTCTTTGGTATCCATGGCCGGATTGAACAGCAAACAGGGCAAACCCAAATCATTGGAGAGCAAAAAAGCCAAATACCCACCTACCGAACTACCGATTATGAACTTCACATCTTTGTGAATGGCAGCATCTTTTAATGTCTCGTAAATACCAAGTGTTTCCCTGTAATTAAGGTGAAGGGCAACCGGATCCAGTTTGTGTTTTTTGAGGATTTCAAGCTTTTCGGGCTTTGGGTAACTATCGAGCCCATGGATGTATAATGTCTTCATAGTACGGAAATTTTTGAGGGTGCAAAGGTAAGAAAAGATTGGCAGGATTTACCGCTTTTGGTATTTTGAAATCTGTATAAATAAGAAGGTAGTCTTATAACAAAATAGAGGATAGTTTTTCAAAATCGATGGGTTTCAGGGAAGAATAATCTATTCCTCAAGCAAATAATTCATCACTTTATCCCCGGAGCAGATAATCAGGTTGGTCCTGGAATTGTTGTTCAGGCTGCCCGTGACAAAAGTAGTTTCGCCCGTGAATTTCTGTTGCGCAAATGCCCTTCCATCCTTGTTGAATATCAAAACCCCGCCTGTGGATGGTTCATTAATTCCAATATGGGTCTTGCCATTCAGGGTAAATATTAAGGGCTTGTTTGTTATTTCGGAATTGAACTGGTAGCTGAACAACACTTTTTTAAACTTATTGAAAA
>JAJRTT010000152.1 GCA_024278155.1 Bacteroidota bacterium
CCGGTGGAATTGATGGGCGGGATATTGTTCTTTTAGTTTCCATGCAAGGCGGTTTTCGATATAAGCGACATCGGATTGGTATTTCGAATACTCATTGAGGTTTATATAAATGTTTTCGGAGCTGAGTACCAGGTCGCGCATCGTAATTTCAAAATCGTCCAGCCATTTTACGCTTGCAATCCCCGATATATCCTTAACCTCTTCCTTCGTGAGTTTGTGCCCTGTCCATGTTTCCAGCTTTTCGTTTGGCTTTACCGTAAAAAGGACTTCGCGCAGGTTTTTTTCGGGATGCGAGGGACAAAGTGTCAAAATGCACTTTTCCTGGTTCAAGCCAGTAAGGTAGAACAGGTCAGAACTTTGCCTGAACGGAAAATCCTGGTCGCCGTTCCTGTTCAGGTTGTCATTGGAAGAAACAATGGCAACAGAGTTAGGCAATAGTTCCCCTGAAATTTTTTTCCTGTTCCTTTTAAAAAACCCTTTTGGTAAATTTGAATTTCCCATAATCCCTGATTTGTTTTTACTGTTTACGGATGCGTCATGACCTTCGCTGTTCTCAACACCCAAAAGAATACACCTTATTTATAATCTTTACAAATTAAATAAAAGAAACTATTTAGACAGCTATAAAAAGAATAAAAAATTATTTTTGCCCTTTCGATCATTTCTGTTAAGCATTCCCGCGTACCTGGGATTAGTTTTTGAAATATTTTTTTTTGACTAAATAAACAACCATGGGCAATAAAAGATTTCAATCTTCTCTGACGAAGAAATTTGTAATGGCATTTATGGGATTGTTCCTGATTACGTTCCTGTTCGTGCATTTGGGTATCAACCTTTTGGTATTGCTGCCCGATAAAGATTATTTTAATTTGGCGGCTCATTTTATGTCAACCAATCCGGTGATCAAGGTGTTTGAAGTAGTTCTGTTTGGTGGTTTCATCATCCATATAATATATGGGCTGGTACTTCAAATCCAAAACTGGATGGCACGGCCGGATAGGTACAAAATTGAGGGTTGGTCGCACAAGTCCCCTTTTTCGAAATTCATGATCCATACGGCTGTTATCATCTTTATCTTTCTTGCCATACACCTTGGCGATTTTTATTTTAGGGCGAAATTTGGTGCCATTGGCGAAGTCCTTATCGATGGGGAGCATTACCATGATATGGCCGCACTCGTAATGGCAAAATTCGTTTCCATGGGATATGTTATTGGGTACATTTTAGCATTTGTGATACTCGGGTTCCATTTGCACCATGGGTTTCAATCGGCTTTCCAATCCATTGGCCTGAACAGCAAAACCTATACACCGTTCATCAACGGCCTGAGCACAATTATTTCCATTATTCTCTCCTTGGGGTTCATCGTGATCCCATTGGTAATATATTTTGGCAGTTAATAACCCTGAAAAAACAAAACAATATATGGCTACTTTAAATTCAAAAATACCTGAAGGACCATTGGCGGAAAAATGGAAGAATTTCAACGCACACCAAAATTTGGTCAACCCGGCAAATAAGCGCAAGCTTGATATTATTGTCGTGGGCACAGGGCTTGCAGGGGCTGCCGCCGCCGCAAGTCTCGGTGAACTTGGCTTTATCGTTAAAAACTTCTGTATTCAGGACAGCCCGCGCCGTGCACATAGCATTGCTGCACAAGGTGGGATCAATGCCGCGAAAAACTATCCAAATGATGGTGACAGTATCTACCGATTGTTTTATGATACAGTAAAAGGGGGCGATTACCGTGCACGCGAGGCCAATGTTTACCGCCTTGCCGAAGTCAGTAATTCCATTATTGACCAATGCGTTGCACAAGGTGTCCCTTTCGCAAGGGAATATGGAGGTTTGCTCGACAACAGGTCTTTTGGAGGTGCTTTGGTCTCCAGGACATTTTATGCCCGTGGACAGACCGGACAGCAACTTCTGCTTGGTGCTTATGGCGCATTGAGCAAGGAAGTGCACAAAGGTTCCGTGAAAATGTACACCCGTCGTGAAATGCTGGATTTGGTAATCGTGGATGGCAGGGCCCGGGGGATTATTACACGGAATACGGTGACCGGGGAAATCGAACGCCATTCGGCCCATACAGTGGTCATAGCCACAGGTGGTTACGGAAATGTGTTTTTCCTTTCGACCAATGCCATGAATTCCAACGGGAGTTCGGCATGGCAATGCTATAAAAAAGGGGCTGCTTTTGCAAATCCATGCTTTGTGCAAATACATCCAACCTGTATCCCTGTCCATGGTGATTTCCAATCGAAGTTGACTTTGATGAGCGAAAGCCTGAGGAACGATGGACGTATCTGGGTCCCCAAAAACAAAGAAGATGCCCAAAAAATCCAAAAAGGTGAATTGAAACCAACCGAAATAACAGAAGAAAACCGTGACTATTATCTGGAAAGAAGGTATCCCGCATTTGGGAACCTGGTTCCCCGTGATGTAGCTTCAAGGGCTGCAAAAGAGCGCTGTGATGCAGGTCACGGTGTTGGAAATACCGGCCTTGCGGTCTATCTCGATTTTAAGGATGCCATCAAGCGTTTGGGCAGGGATGTTATCGAAGCACGTTATGGAAACCTTTTCCAGATGTACGAAAAAATCGTGGATGACAATCCTTATGAAACCCCGATGATGATTTATCCGGCCATCCATTATACCATGGGCGGTATTTGGGTCGATTATGAACTGGAGACTACGATCCCCGGATTATTTGCCGGAGGTGAGGCCAACTTTAGCGATCATGGTGCCAATCGGCTTGGGGCTTCTGCCTTGATGCAGGGACTTGCCGATGGATATTTTGTGTTGCCCTATACAGTTCAAAATTATTTGGCCGATCAAATCAATGTTCCCCGTTTCTCGACCGATCTTCCCGAATTTGTGGAAGCCGAAAAAGGGGTTAAGGAAAAGCTTGATAAACTGATCAATAATAAAGGTTCAAAGAGCGTGGATTCATTCCATAAACGCCTGGGACATATTATGTGGGACAATGTGGGGATGGCGCGCAATAAAGAAGGCCTTGAAAAAGCGATTAAAGAAATCAAGGCTTTGAGGGAGGAGTATTGGAAAGATGTTGATGTTCCCGGTTCCCTGGAAGGCGTGAACGTGGAGCTCGAAAAAGCTGTCCGTGTTGGCGATTTCCTTGAATTGGGCGAATTGATGGCCCGTGATGCGCTACACCGCGAAGAATCAAGTGGCGGGCACTTTAGGGAAGAGTACCAAACTCCGGAAGGCGAAGCACTCAGAAATGATAAAGATTTTATGTATGTGGCAGCCTGGGAGTACAATGGAGATGACGAGCCCATATTAAATAAAGAGCATTTGAATTATGAGGATATTGAGGTGAAAACAAGGAATTACAAAGAAGCCAAAAGTTAATTTATTCGATTGTTCACCCTTGAATGAATAGTTTAATTAAATAAGATAAAAAATTAACACACAACAGATATGGACTTGACATTAAAGATATGGCGACAAGCAGGGCCCACGGTTAAGGGCAAGTTTGAACAATATTCTATTTCCGGCATTTCGACCGATAGTTCTTTCCTTGAAATGATGGACGTCCTCAATGAAGAATTGATTGGCAAAGGTGAGGAACCGGTGGCATTTGACCATGATTGCCGGGAAGGCATTTGTGGGATGTGCAGTTTATATATCAATGGGCGTCCACATGGCCCTGATGGTGGGATCACTACCTGTCAGTTGCACATGCGTAAGTTCAAAGATGGTGAAACCATTACGATTGAGCCGTGGCGCGCAAAGCCATTTCCCGTCATCAAAGACCTGATTATCGATCGTTCTGCTTTGGATGC
>JAJRTT010000153.1 GCA_024278155.1 Bacteroidota bacterium
AAAATCCACGGAACCGGTGCTATCCCGGGCGGGATAAACAAACACCTGACACAGGAAGAAAAAGACAGTTTTCTCAATGGCCCCGATCCAATGAACATCGACAAAATGATTTCATGGTCCCAGGATGCCCTGGCTTTCCTGAAAGGATACCATAAAGAAAACAAGGACTTCATCGATAATTTTGCCGTGTTCCCATCAAGCCACTTGAGCCTTGTACGGAAAGACGGTGCCATGGACCTTTATCACGGTGTTTTAAGGGCTGTTGACAAAGACGGCAAAAAAATCCTACATGATGTGGATTACCAGGATTATCTTGATTATATAGGTGAAGAGGTAAAGAACTGGAGTTATATGAAATTCCCGTATCTCACTGAATTTGGCAAAGAAGATGGTTGGTACCGCGTTGGCCCGCTCGCACGGATGAACACCTGCGACTTTATCCCTTCACCCTTGGCACAAAAAGAGTTTGAAGAATTTAAGGCTTATACGCACGGAAAGCCCAACCATATGTCGATGCACTACCATTGGGCGCGATTGATCGAGATTCTGCACTGCGCCGAACTGATGAAAGACCTTTTGAACGATCCTGACCTGATGACAGGTGAACTGGTTACCAAAGGGACCAAGCGCAGCGAAGGAGTTGGGCTCATCGAAGCCCCGCGCGGAACATTGTTCCATCATTATGCCATCAACGAAAACGATCAATTGACGATGGCCAACCTGATTGTATCCACTACCAACAACAACATCCCCATGAACATGGCAGTGAATTATACGGCCAAACAGTACATGACCGGCCAGAAGAAAATCACCGAGGGGATGATGAACGCAGTGGAGGTTGCCATCAGGGCCTATGACCCTTGCCTGAGTTGTGCAACACATGCCATGGGACAAATGCCACTCGAAGTGGTTTTGGTCGATAGTAAAAATGCCATTATCGATAGGATGAAAAGATAATTCTTGTTTGCAAGTCGTCAGACCACTTCGCGAAGGCAAAAGCGCAGGACAGTGGTCAGACGATTACAAACAAAATTAATTGCATTTTATGAAAAAGATACTCATATATGGATACGGAAACCCGGGCCGTCAGGACGATGGCCTTGGGAATGCCGTGGTGGAAAGGATGGAAGAATGGGTCCGGGAAGAAGGGATCGAAAATGTGGAATTCGATAGCAATTATCAATTGAACATTGAAGATGCCGCAACAATATCGGACAAAGACCTGGTAATATTTGTGGACGCTTCCGTGGAAGATATTGAGGATGTTGTTTTAACCCCGGTGGACGAATCGGCCAAGGTGGCCTTTTCTTCACATTCCGCTTCGCCCGGTTACATTGTGAAACTCTGCAACGATCTTTTTGACACACAACCCGCTTCCTATTTACTGCATATAAAAGGGTATGAATGGGAGTTTATGGGAGGCCTGACCGAAAAAGCCAAAGAAAACCTTGAAAAATCATTGGAATTGCTGAAGGAAAAAATCCGAGACCCGGAAAAGTTGATTTCTTCTTTTATTTACAAACTTAGTATTAATAACAAAGAAAAGATTAATAATCTTATATGAGAAGATTCAATACATTATTAGTTTTGATCGGAATGCTTATGCTAATATTGAGTTGTTCCAAAGCAAAACCACCTAGTGGGGATTATTGGATAACATTAAAATATGAGAAACCTGAGGCAAAAACTTTGTCAGAGCCAATTGAAATTACAGGATCATCAAAAGGGACTGTTACGATAAATGATTCAGAATTAGATAAAGATGGGAAAAACATTGAAGGCAAAATTAATTATGTTCCAAACACAAATGGTATTTATATTACCGGAAAATGGTCCCATAAATTATTTAGTAAAAATTATAAAATAGAGGGGAGATTCACGGAGAATTATTATCAAGGTGGAAATTTATTTGTGTATTCAGGAACATTTGAAATTAAATCAAATTAAACTATCAATGCATTGCGTCAACAATAGAAATATAACCATGTTAATTCATTAAAAAAACAGAAACAAATAAATAAATCATTATGGACCTTACAACAAATTATATGGGGCTTACGCTGAAAAACCCCATCATTGTCAGCAGTTCAAAGCTTACCAGCGATATCAAGAATATTAAAAAGTGTGCTGATGTAGGTGCCGGCGCCATCGTGCTAAAATCGCTCTTCGAGGAACAATTGATAGCCGATTCAAATGCACTGATGGACCAGGACATGAAGTATTTTTGGTTTCCTGAAGCCATTGACCATATCAACAAACATTCAAAGGAACATGGGCTGAAACAAATGCTCCAGTTAATCAAGGAAGCAAAGGATTATTCGGACGTCCCGATTATTTCAAGTATCAATTGCATGACATCGCATGAATGGCCACAATTTGCAAAAAGCCTGGAAGATGCCGGAGCAGATGGGATTGAACTGAACATTGCCATTTTCCCGTTCGACAAATATGTTGCTTGTGGCGATATTGCCGACCAGTACATCGAAATCGTGAAAAGTGTCAAGAAATATGTCACCATACCCGTATCGGTGAAAATGGGCAGCTATTTCACCAACCTGTTGCAAATGGCCCATCGACTGGATGATGCGGAAGCCGATGCACTTGTGTTGTTCAACAGGTATTACCGCCCCGATATTGATATTGAGACAGAAACAATCGTGCGCGAAAATATCCTCAGTGGCCCACAGGAAGTTTCCAGGTCATTGCGTTGGGTTGCCCTGCTTTCACAAAAACTGAATTGTGATATTGCCGGGGGCACAGGTATCCATGACTATAAAGCAGTCGTAAAACAATTACTCGCCGGTGCCGATGCCACGCAGATCTGTTCAACCCTGTACAATAACGGCTTAAGTTATATTGACACCATTTTATTCGATCTACAAAAATGGATGGAAAAACACAATTACAAAGCCATTTCCGAATTTAAAGGCAAAGTTGCCCGCCAAACCGATAGCGATAAAAAGTTTGAACGGATGCAGTTTATCAAAAAAGAGATTTAAACAAGACTTTGTTTATCCCGATCGGTCATTTTCACACTGATTGTAAATTGAAATTCCCGGTGCCAAATGGCCCGGGATTTTTTTTCGTCTATTATTTTGCCCCTTCTGTCGATTGTATTTTATCCCCGGGTTAAGTGATGCGTTCTTTGCATCATAAAAATCGAAATAGAAACTTTAAAATTCAGGACAATGAAAACAAAACATTATTTAATCGTAGCCGCAAGTGTTGCAATAGGGATTATTCTCGGAGTGTCAATCAGTATCGGGATATTGCACAACCGTCAGGCAAAATTCATGCAGGAAAGAATGGAATATGGAAGTTCAAATTGGGGACCGGGTAACCAAGGCTGCAATCAAGGCCAGGGGCAAAGAGGAATGAACAAGGGCAACAGAAGGGGAATGAACAACAATGGAATGCAATCCGGGCGTAAGCAAATGAGGGGCATGAAGCAAGGGATGAAGGGAATGCAAGGAATGACCCGGATGTTCGCCCAACTTGACCTTTCCGATGACCAGCAAGAGCAAATTGATGCTGTCTTTGAGAAAAACCGGGATTCCTTCGAGCAAAAGCAAATCCTTCGTGAATCGAGATGGGAAGCCACTACCAAAGAAGTAAGGGATATCCTAACCGTAGAACAAAGGGCAGAATATGACGAACTGATGAACAAGCCCGGTAAAAAAAACCATGCGCCTGGACTGTACATGGTTTTAAAACGTTTTGACCTCACGGATGACCAAAGGGAAAAAATCGAGGTTTTGCAAAAAAGGAACGGTGATATGAGGGATGCCATGTGGACCAACCGGGAACAGGAAATGAAATCGACCATGGAACAGATAAAATCAATCCTTACGGACGAACAAATAGAAAAAATGGAAGAATTGCAATCATCAAGAGGTGGAAGGTTTGGCAGGAGAAATGCTTAGGGGTATCCCATTCCAGACAATACTTATCCTAAATTAAAATTTAAGAGCGCAGGGAAACACCTTGCGCTTTTTCTTTAAAAGTTCCGGATGAATTTCAGGACGTCTTCTAAATAAACAACAATTAACAAGATGATAATTATGGTAATTATAACTGAGAGGAACAATATCATGATTTTTTTACCAAGTGCTTGCCGTTGATCATCGTTCAATTCATCCCTGATTTTTTGCAGTTGTTGTTTGGTAGCTTTCCCGTAATAGGGTTTTTGTTCTTTGTGTTTAGAGAAATCAATATCCTCAGCGGTTTTACGGTTCTTGAAAAACCGTTTGTTCTTTAGCATCGAACGGTTGTTCTTCAATCGTGCCATCATATCGGCTATATGTCCGGCCCCTCCTCCAAGCATTGATTTTAGTTTAATAGTATTGCTTTTATTTCAGTATTTTAAACAATGAACTTCTGTCACAGAAGTTACAAGTTAAAAAGAGTTAGGTGTTATGCGTTATTTGACTTGATTAATTAACAACCGTTTAAGTTTCAAGGTCATCCTGCAACTTTTAACGCTTAACAATCAATCTAAACCATTTAAACATTTCGTGATATAATACAATCATAATAATGCTTTGACAGCAACTCAACCCCGTTTGATATTCTTCAATTCAGGCTTCTCGAATTCCCTTATGATTTGCTTTGCAATCTGACAGACTGAGCGGATGCTTTTGACCGCTTCAATGGACGGCCCAGCTACCCAGACTGTTTTATAGGTCGCCCCAAAAGCGGCTTTCTCTATTTTTTTCAGGCCGCGGACTGCAATCACCAACTTCACATATTTCTTGATCCTTTTGTTCTTTAGGAACAATTGTTCCAAAAATCCGGCTTTGGTCCCTATGCTCTCGATATAGGGCGTTTTTATAACGGTCAATGGTGTCCCCGACAATTTATCGGTGCGCACGATATCTT
>JAJRTT010000154.1 GCA_024278155.1 Bacteroidota bacterium
AAAGTGCGTCGGGATACTTCCTTTTGATGGTATTGTATTGCTTCATCAAAGGGGTTTCAGCTATTTCTCTCTTTTTTACCATAGTCAACAGCAAAAATATAACTATATTCAGTACAATATCTGAAATTTAATTCACATTTTTATTCTGCATTGTTAATTTTGCAAGAAATTAATCCCAATAAAATGAGAAAACTCAAAAATTCGGAACTCAACAGAAAAAGCACCCCCGATTTTAAAAAGGCCGACAAACTCCCTGTTATAGTGGTTTTGGACAATATCAGAAGCTTGAACAATATTGGTTCATTTTTTCGTACAGGCGATGCTTTTTGCATTCAAGGGATTTATCTTTGTGGGATTACGGCGACACCTCCTCATCGGGAAATCCATAAAACTGCATTGGGTGCGACCGAATCTGTAGATTGGAAATATTTTGAGATTACAGTTGAAGCAATTTCCCATTTAAAGAAAACTGGGTATTCGGTCATTGCCATTGAACAGATGGACAATAGCATTTCCCTATTGGACTACGATTTCAGGAAACATCCCAAAACAGCCCTTGTGTTTGGCAACGAGATAAAAGGTGTTTCAGATGAAATCCTCCCCCAAATTGATGGATGTATTGAAATCCCGCAATTCGGGACAAAACACTCATTGAACGTTTCCGTAAGTGCAGGGATTGTCCTTTGGCAATTTTTGCAACAAAGCAGAAAATAAAAAGGGCTGCGCAATGCAGCCCTTTCACTTCCAAAAATTATCAGATGTATTTATTGTATAGCACTCTGGAAGCTCGGATTAGAAAAATACTTCATGAATTCCCTGTCTTCTTTTGCTGTCTCTTTATATGAAGCATCTTTTGCAACTGCACTCTTCAGGTTTTCAAAAACCATGTTATCATCACTTGTTCTTGCGCCAATAATTGCCATTAAATAATAGTTTTCAGCCGTTTTATCTGCACAATCCAAGGTTGATTTTGCAGCATTATAGTTTTCGCTGAGAACATGTGCAAGTGCAAGGTTGTAGTCACACTTTGTTCCACCAAATGAATTTACGGCACCATTGTAATTACCTTCTCCAACTTTCACTATACCCATGTTGTAATTAACATCAATATTGGCTTTTTGTGCAGCATAATAATCTTTTCTGGCCTGCTCGTAATCCCCATTCCTTGAAGCCATGGCCCCAACATTGTTCAATACCACGCCTTGATTGGCCGCCATTTGTTTGGCCCTGTCAAAATAACCTGCAGCACCTGCATAGTCACCTAACTCATAACTGGCAAAACCTGCATTATTATAAGCTCTCCAATCATTTGGATATTTTTCTATGGCAGTTTTATAAATACTCAATTGGGCATTTGCATCAGTAGTCAACGTAGCTGCATAAAGGAGCTCGGCAATAGAAAGTGAATCGGGTGTTGAAGTTGCATACTGTGCAATCTCGCCATCAGTCAATGAAGGCTCAACACAGTCCACTTTTATCACAGCCCTTCTCAACGGAGGAAGGATTTCGTCCTCGATTTCTTTATAAATAACAGTCATGTTCCTTATTTCCTGCTCTCTCTTAGCAAGATCGGGTTGCGAATTGATTACATTGGCAATAATATTCTTATCTTCAATGTTGGATGATTGTACAGCTTTCATAAAGCCATCCCAATCTTCACCATTGGCTTTCAAGTTAAAATTGGCCTCACCTTCGAATTTCTTCTGAAAATACTTCTGTGCGGATTCTGCACGTCTTTGGGAAAGCCCTTGGTTATATGATTCCTCGCCTTCGGGAGAAGCCCAGGCATTGATATCGACACTCTTAATTTCCCAACCCTTCTCAACAAAGGCATTCAAATTATTCATGACATCTTTTGCACTCTCTTCTTTATTGAGTTTATAGTTGAAGTTGACATTGTCCTTGTTAACAACATAATATATGGCCCCATTTTCAGAAACAACTATATCCCTGACATAACCATGCTTTGCAACCAGGACTTTTTCAGTTTTGTCAAGCCTTCTCGATGTCATGATAAGTCCATCGGCAATCTTCCGGTCACCAAGCGAATAAGGTGTTTTCCCTTTAACCGAACCCATAGGTTCAACATAAAGCTCACAAACATCCATGCCCGGTTCATATTTCACGTATGTCCTGTATGTAAACGATCCGCCTTCAGCAGGAATAACAATTGCACCCGATTTCTGGTATTCGGCCGGGACTTCCTCGCCCTGCAAATACATTGTTTCAAGTTGTTTTGTTTTTTCACCATACTTAAGGACAGGTGTAAAATCAACAATAGCACCTTTATTGAATTTCTCGGGAACAGTTCCTTTAATCTCAATAGGGATAGAATCTCCATAAAGGGTAAGCATATTTGGCTCTGTGTCAACCTCGATTTTCTTACCACTACCTGCTTTGATAAAGCTGTAACCCACTCCAACCGAAGTGTAGAAATAAGCATCGTTCTTTTGGCCACTAATATATCCGTCCAGTTTATCCGAGTCAAACCAACGGATTGTTGATTCAAGGTTAATGTCCCAACGATCGTTCAACCTAATATCTGCACCAATCCCAGTAGGGATCATTGTTTCCGTTGTTCCGGGATAGCCTTCGTTAACTGGTTGTGGGGGATCGGTATCCTTAAAATAAGCCTGTGAGTCAAAATTCACAAGTCCGATACCTGTCGTTCCATAAATATTTATTAAACGTGGCTTATACCCAAAAAACAAATTAGAGAAACTAATGGTTGTCCCCAACAACATCTCAGACAAGCTCGTCTCAAAATACATGTTTTTGGAATCCACACCACTCTGCCCCTTCGAAGGTGCGGCGTTATAGGCTCCAAATATTCCAAATACAGGGCTAATGTGTTTACCAAGCCTCAATCCAAAACCATACTCAATATCATCACTTGACAACATGGCACCGTGCCATTTTCCACCTTGGATATCACCATATGACTGGACAATACCGCCATTCACATTTAAATACCATTGATAGGTTAATTTGTCACTGCCCTCCTCCCGGTTGGCGTTTTGTGAAAACAACACACTCGGAATTGTAAATGCGAGTGCGATTAAAAAAACTTTTGCTACAATCTGATAATTTTTTTTCATAATGCTAACATTTTCTCTTTAAACTATTTTCTTATTTTAATTTCCTCAAATTTATTGAAACTTTTTGATAATTCCAGTGTATAACACAGGTTTATTTGCTTAAACTTTTGTCAAAAATAATAAAATTTCTTTTTCAAAACTTTTTTTGCTGCTTTTTTTTTGCATCCCCCTTTTCCCAATGAATGACCGAAGTAAAATATCTCCCTTGTTATCTGCAACTTAACGCATTTTCAGCAGACTTATGAACACCTAAATATTAAAAACTATTTGATCACCTTGTTTATTAGGGGTACCAATGCTTTAGGCGGTTTTCAATATCTGTGCCAGCACACCTATTTCCTTAATATACCATTGGTTATGAAAACATATACTTTCTTTCCATATTCTATATATGGCCGTTTTTTCCCATTTTGGGATTATTTTGTTTTCTCCATAAAGAATATGATTTCCCCATGCAAATACTTGGGAAAAGGCGATATTTAGCTAAAAATGTTTCGTCAGGGAAAATTGATACGGGTAATGCCAATTGGATAATCCCGGAAAACAACGGATATTATTTTTTCGTAATCCTTTTGCCTGTTTACAAAATCAATATGTTCCGTATCAATAATCAGCACCCTTGTTGATTTCAGGGTTTTAAAATGCTCAAAATAACTCTTCTGGATATTGTCAAGGTATGAAAGTTCAATGTCCTTTTCATAATCCCGTGCCCTTTTCAAAATATTTGATTTGAGATGCTCTGGTTTAAGGTAAAGGTAAACAAGCAATTCGGGCTTTGGCAGTGAAGAGGTAATAATTTTGAACAATCTTGAATATAGTGCATATTCATCCTGTTTCAAGGTTTTCCGCGAAAAAATCAATGATTTATCGATAAAATAATCAGCCAGGATAAAAGAAGAAAACAATTCGGTTTTAGAAAGGTCCTCCTTCAGTTGATGGTAACGATCGGCAAGAAAGGACATTTCCAATGGGAAAGCATATTGGTCAGGCTCTTTATAAAACTTTGGCAAGAAAGAGTTATCCTTGAACCTTTCAAGGATCAATTTTGCATTTTTATCTTTTGCCATCATTTTTGCAAGGGAAGTTTTCCCTGCTCCAATGTTCCCTTCGATAGCGATATAGTTATAAGACACCGTTCAAGTTAATTAATTTCAATTTTCCCCAATAATTCAACTTTTGATTTATCGCAACAGTTTTCGGCAATTGCATCAAGGCGTTCATTTAAAACCGGATGGAAGAAGTCGCCCACAACTTCAAGCAAGGGGATAAGGGCAAACCGCCGCATGTGGAGCCGCGGATGTGGAATCTGAAGCTGCTCCATATCCACCCTCAGATCATCATAGAACAATATATCAATGTCGATCGTCCGTGATTCATAATGGTTGGGTCCCCTCACTCGTCCAAGTTGATTTTCGATTTCCTGCAATCCATGCAAAACATCCAACGGGCTCAAGGTGGTCTCAACTGAAATTACCTGGTTCAAAAAAAGGTTTTCACTTTTAAACCCCCAGGGATCGGTCTGATATAAAGATGAGCATTTGTCAACAATACCAACACTTTCACCGATCGAATCAACGGCATTTTCCAGTATCTCGACCCTGTTGCCCAAATTACTCCCCAATAATAAAATTACTTTGCTCATTTCTTTTTGAATGAAATAATTGGCAAAAGTATATTTTTTTATTTTAGTTTGTAACATTAACCTTAATTCGCTATTATTGCATCAAAATAAACTTCGAAAACACTAATAACTTCAAAATAAAATGAAAGATTTCTTCAAGTTTATGTTCGCCTCGATGTTGGGCTTTTTTCTTAGTTCAATCATTTTGTTTCTTCTCCTTATGGGGCTCATCATGTCCCTAATCGCTTTTGCACAGCAAGAAGAAGTCGCGGTAAGCAACTCGTCCCTTTTGCAAATCAAACTTAACTATGAAATACAGGATAGGACAAACAACGACCCTTTTGCTGATTTTACGGGCTTTGGTTCGTTTAAAATCAATCCCGGCTTAAACAAGATATTGAAATCCATTGATAAAGCCAAAGACGATGAAAGGATCAAAGGGATTTACCTGAACCTTGGCGACCTTCCTTCAGGGCTGGCGACCATCTCAGAAATAAGGAAAAGCCTTAAACTTTTTAAGGAATCAGGAAAACCTGTTTATACATATAGTAATATGCTGTCCCAAAAAGCCTATTACCTGGCAACGGTTTCTGATAAGATATTCCTGAACCCTGAAGGTTCGATTGATTTCAGGGGATTCAGCTCCCAGGTCTTGTTTATCAAAGGCCTTTTGGAAAAACTGGAAATCGAACCGCAGGTTATCAGGCATGGCAAATTCAAGAGTGCCATCGAACCCCTTATCCGAACTGATATGAGCGAGGCCAATAAAGAACAAACCTTGAAATTCGTTGGTTCTATGTGGGACAATACGGTAAACAGTATCTCCGAATCAAGAAGCATTGCCAAGACTTACCTCAATTTAATTGCCGATAGCCTGATAGCCCAAAATCCACAGAAAGCCCTCTCACTTCATTTGATCGACTCGGTACTTTACTTCGACCAGTTTTTAAATTTCCTTGCAGGAGAAATTGATGTTGACAATATCAGTAGGGATAACCTGATAAGTTTGAGTGAATATGTCGATGCAAAGGTCAAATCGAAGAAAAGGAGCAAGAATAAAATTGCCGTTATTTATGCAAGTGGCAATATTGTCCAGGGTGAAGGTGAAACAAATAATATAGGTGGGGACAAAATAGCCAGGGCAATCAGAAATGCCAGGCTAAACAAGTCAATAAAAGCTATTGTTTTACGTGTGAATTCACCGGGGGGCGATGCACTTGCTTCCGATATTATCTTACGGGAAGTCAACCTGGCCAAAGAAGAAAAGCCCGTTGTTGTTTCCATGGGAAACCTGGCAGCCTCGGGCGGATATTATATTTCGTGCGGTGCCGATAAGATTTTTGCAAGCCCGGCAACGATTACGGGTTCCATTGGCGTATTTGGGGTAATCCCAAATCTTGAAAAGTTTTTCAACAACAAAATGGGAATTACCTTCGATGGTGTTAAGACCAATGAGAACGCTGATTTTATTTCCGCAACAAAACCACTTACAAAATACCAACATGATTTGATCCAGATGGAGATCGAGCGGGTGTATTCTACCTTCTTAAAGCATGTGGCCAAAGGGAGGAACATGACCACCGAACAGGTTGACGAAATTGGGCAAGGAAGGGTTTGGAGTGGTTCCGACGCTTTGAAAATAGGATTGGTTGACGAGTTTGGCGGTTTGGACGAAGCACTTGAAGAAGCAAAGGACCTTGCCAATCTGGAGGATTACCGCATTGTCGAACTTCCCAAACAAAAAGAGCCCATTCAACAGGTCATGGATGATTTAATGGGAAAAACAAGGATTAAACTTTTGCAAAACGAACTGGGCGGCAATTACAAATATTATCAGTTCCTGAAAGAAGTTGAAAACATGAATGGCATCCAGGCGCGCTTGCCTTTTGAAGTAGATATTTATTAGAGAAACACAATCTCCTTTATTACATCCTTTCCTACGGCCTGGTTCAGGTTTTCCAAAAGCTTGCTACGGGCATACATCAGTTCGTTCTTTAGTGCGGGCGAATCGAGTTTGATATATAGTTTACCTTTTGATATCCTTATTCTTTCGGTATGATTCGCGATCATTTTCCCAACAACGGCTTCCCATGAACCTATCAGTTTGGCTTCGTTGATCCCATCGTTCAGCCTGTACGTAGCAAGGAGTTCCTTGATAACATCTTTCAATAGCCTGTCATTGGTATTTTTCAATTTGCGATATTTTTCAATTAATCTTTTGGCGTGATCTCAGAAATACCGCCTTCGGTTACCTTAAATATTTTATGATCGATATTCACCTGCTCAAAAATACTTTCGACCCTTTGCTTTTGCGTATCCGTAATAAAAGCCTGGCCAAAATTATCCCTCCCCATCAGTTCGATTATCTGTTTTACCCGGTTCTCGTCCAGCTTATCAAAAATATCATCCAACAGAATCACAGGCTTAAAACCCTTTTTGTCCCTTGTATATTCAAATTGCGCCAGTTTAATGGCAACCACGAATGACTTCTGCTGACCCTGGGACCCAAACTTTTTTACGGGAAACCCATCAATGTCAAAAACCAGGTCGTCCTTATGGATCCCGCTTGTTGTATATCTTGCATATCTGTCCTTTTCAAGCGAAGAAGAAAGCAAATCGCCCAGGCCCTGTCCGTTTAACTGGGAACGATAATCGATCGAAACCGTTTCCTTCCCCCCGGTGATAAAATCAAAATACTTTTGAAACAAAGGTAAAAAGTCCAGCAGGAATTCTTTTCTCCCCGAAAATATTTTTTCACCATATCGAATCAATTGCACATTCCAGATTTCAAGGGAAGAAGTATCGAAATAATTGCTTTCGGCAAATTTCTTTAACAGGATATTTCTTTGCAAAAGCGCTTTGTTGTAGGCAATTAAATCTTCAAGGTAAACTTTGTCAAACTGTGAAATAACCGAATCGAGGTACCGCCGGCGAACTTCGCTCCCTTCATTTATCAAATCCCGGTCGTATGGCGAAATCATCACCAAGGGGTAAAGACCAATATGGTCGGCCAGGCGATTGTATTCCTTATCGTTTAACTTGAACTGTTTTTTATGGTTCCGTTTCTGGATACAGGAAATATCATCCCCATGGTTGTTGTTTTTCTGATAGGTTCCATGAATGGCGAAAACGGGGCATCATGCAAGATATTCTGGTAATCGATCGTATTGAAATAGCTTTTGCAAAAAGACAAATAGTGGATAGCGTCCAGGATATTGGTTTTCCCGGCACCGTTGTCCCCAATGAAGCAATTTACCTTGGCCGAAAAATCCATGTCCCCTTCGGGGCAATTCTTGAAATTCGCTAATTTTAATTTTTGCAAGTACATTGTTTGTCTGAGTATAAATTATCAATTTCACAAAAACCCATAAGGCCAATCACAAATAACCCCATATTAGTGAGGGCGTGGCTTTTAAAATAAAGCTGGGCAAAACCACTAAGGCCTTTATCTTGCTATTGAGCCGCACCCTCATCAACAGACCCAATTTCATCCGCTACCTTATCCATCAACCATTTAGGTGTGGAAGTGGCGCCGCTTATCCCAACCCTTGAAATCCCATTAAACCATTTAACATCTACTTCTGCGGGTGATGACACATGATAGCTTTTAGGGTTTACCGATTTACAAACACTGAACAAAAACTTTCCGTTCGAACTGTTTTTGCCACTCACAAAAACTATCACCTCATTATCATTACAAAACTTCTTTAATGAAGGTACTCGTCCCGATACCTGTTTGCAAATCGTATTTTTAGGAACGAAATAATTCCCACCCTTCGCAAAATTACCCGATCTCCTTTTTATCTCCTCCACGATCTGCAAGTATATTTCCGTACTTTTCGTGGTTTGTGAAAAAAGCCGGATTGGCCGTTGAAAGTCTATTTTATCCAAATCGCTTAAACCCTCGATCAAAATAGCTGAATCACCTGTTTGCCCCATCAACCCAACAACTTCAGGATGCCCTTTTTTGCCATAAATCAGAAGCTGGCCATTTACCTCTTTTATTTCGGCAAAGGCCTTTCGGATCCTTTCCTGCAATTTTTTTACGATCGGGCATGTAGTATCAACCAGTTCAATGTTGTTTTTTGTTGCCGTTTCGTAAGTTGAAGGGGGTTCACCGTGCGCACGGACCAACACCTTGATCCCCCTGGAATTGTTCAACTTTTCGTGGTCGATAACTTCCAGTCCCTTTTCCCTCAGCCTGTCCATTTCCTCCTTATTGTGGACAATCTGGCCCAGACTGTACAAAGAACCATCTTTGCCCAATTCAGTTTCAGCGGCCTCAATCGTAAAATCAACGCCAAAACAAAAACCGGATGTCGGGTCTATGCTAACTTTCATGGGAACAAATATTCTGAGTTAGTTTGTATTAACAGAAAAACAGCAAACTACAAAAATAAAAAACAAACCTGTCCTTGCCGGCAGGCGGGATAAATTCCAACGTTCAAACTTCAATTTCCCAAAACGTGAATATATTGTCTATAAATACTTGCAAGATCGCGTATGCAAAGGTGATAAAAATAATGGAAGGTGATAATGGGAAAGCCGGTTCTTTATCAATTATTCTTAACAAAGAAATCACCTAAGTTTGTTGATAAAGTGATATAGTTGGGCGATCCCGAAAGATGGTATGTAGAGCGCGAATAGCTGATATGGAATTTGGAAATACGTATCCCGACACCCCAGGAAAACCCAACCATGGCCGTTTTTGATGCAACCTTCAGTTCCTGGCGCCGGCGGTAATTGTAGCCTCCCCTTAAACTCAGGTTTTTACCTATCAACAATTCACCACCAAAAACCAGGTGGCGCATCATATTGTCAAAAAACACCTCGGCACCCCCATCTTTAATTACTTCACCTGTAACCGGGTCGGTATTTTGAACATAGGGATCGTCATATCGCAAGTCCCACTTCTCCAGATTATTTACCAAAAGCGAATACCTGAATGGCAAATGGCTCAGCCGCTTGGAAAGCCCAAACTGCAATTCAAACGGAAGTGGTTCGTTATTGCCGCCATTGTACGCTTTCAATTGCCTTCCAATGTTTTTTGCAATCAACGACATCATAAAGTTCCGGTCATCACTCCTGTAACTCCCGGCAATATCAACAGCTAGCCCGTACGAGCTATAACTTTCAAAGGAGGAGTAAATAAATTTCATGTTGACACCAATGGAAAACGTTGAATCCAGTTCCCTTCCCCATCCCAAAGCGAAAGCTGATTCCGAAGCATTGAAATTCCCATTTCTGTTCCCGGCCTCGTCGGCATATTCAAACTCGCCGTAATTCATATACTTCATCGAAGCAACAAAACTGCCCACATTGTCAAAAGTCCGGGAATAGGATGCTGTCCCGTAATTTATGTCGGAGAAGAAATCAACATAGGCAACCCCAAGCTGGTTGTTCAATCCCGGGTTGATCAACGAAGGGTTAGAAGGTGCAAGGGTTATATCATTGTCGCCAATGGCAAGGAAATCGCCACCCATTGCTGCAATGCGTGCAGAAGCGGTATTGTTCAAGAAGTTGTAGGTACTGTTTCCCCCAATTTGGGCATGAATACCTGGGCTAATTAAAACGAAAAGGATCAGGGCAATTGTAAAGGTATATTTCACAGAGGCAGTTTTAAACAGATTTAAGAAGATTTCCGTATGAATAACTATACTGATTCCGACGAAATCCAACCACAATAATTTGGAAATCTGATTTCCGTCAGTACAATTCTAAAAAACGATGCTAAATTAAAAATATTATCCTTAGGGCCACAAATAAAAAAGCCCTCATTTTTGAGGGCTTGTCTTTAGGGGACTTCTATTTGACCGAATCCACTATTGCCTTAAAGGCATCGGGGTGGTTCATTGCCATATCGGCAAGTGTTTTTCTGTTCAGTTCAATGTTCTTTTTGTGCAGTTTGCCCATAAACTCCGAGTATGACATTCCATACAAGCGGGTTCCTGCATTGATCCTTTGGATCCAAAGGGCCCTGAAGCTCCTCTTTTTGTTTCGTCTGTCACGGAATGCATAGGCCTGGCCTTTTTCGTATGCATTTTTGGCCACCGTCCAAACGTTTTTTCTTCTTCCGAATTGTCCCTTAACTTGTTTCAGGACCTTTTTCCTTCGTTGCCTTGAAGCAACTGTATTTACTGATCGTGGCATAAATTTTTGATTTTTTGCCCAAGCGCCCCAACATCTTGTGGGATCTTATAAAGCTCAAAGCAAGTTAAACATTCATTGAATTACTTCGCAAGCAATTGCCTGATATTGGCTGCATCCGCTTTATCCACAATGCTAAAGTAACCGAGGTTACGTTTACGCTTTTTGGATTTTTTCGTTAGGATGTGGCTTTTATAAGCGTGCTTCCTTTTTAATTTCCCTGAACCGGTAAAAGAGAACCTCTTTTTTGCACCGGATTTCGTTTTCATTTTTGGCATTGTTATCTAATTGTTTTAAAATTATTTCTTTGGTGAAACAATCATTATCATTCGTTTTCCTTCCAATTTTGGCAGTTGTTCCACTTTTCCGTACTCCTCAAGCTCCTGGGCAAACCGCAATAAAATAATTTCCCCTTTATCCTTATAAATAATCGAACGGCCTTTAAAGAACACATCCACCTTTACTTTTGCCCCATCTTTCAGAAAATTTATCGCATGGCGCAATTTAAAATTAAAATCATGGTCATCGGTGTGGGGGCCCAACCTGATTTCCTTCACGACCACCTTTGAGGTTTTCGCTTTTATCTCCTTCTGCTTCTTCTTCCTGTCGTATAGGAATTTTTTATAGTCAATGATCTTGCACACCGGGGGATTGGCCGTTGGGGATATTTCCACCAAATCCAATTCCTGTTTCCTTGCCAAATCAAGTGCTTCCCTAACAGGGAAAATACCCGGTTCAACATTTTCGCCAACAACCCTTACAACGGGTGCCGTAATCCGATGGTTCACCTTAAAAGGTTCTTCTTGTCTTCGTGGGAAATTTCTCCTCCCCCTAAAATATTGCTTTGCTATTTTAAAATCCTCCTATTCATTAATGAATAAAACTAACTATCTTTTTTGCATTTCTTTTTCAATCGCATCCTGCATAGAACCTACATAGGCATCCCATGTTAAAGTCCCCTGGTCACCTTCTCCCTGTTTTCTTACGGAAACAGTATTGTCGGCCTCTTCCTTCTCCCCTACTATCAACATATACGGAATACGCTTTAATTCAGCATCGCGGATTTTCCTCCCGGTCTTCTCGCTCCTGCTGTCAATTTGGCCGCGAAGGTCGGAATTATTTAGGAATTTTAAAACTTTTTCTGCGTAATTTTGATATTTTTCGCTGATTGGCAATATGATAAACTGATCGGGAGTGAGCCAAAGCGGGAATTTCCCGGCAGTGTGTTCGATCAAAACCGCTACAAAACGTTCCATGGAACCAAAGGGCGCACGATGGATCATCACCGGGCGGTGCTTCTCGTTATCGGCCCCAACGTACTCCAACTCAAAACGCTCAGGGAGGTTGTAATCAACCTGGATAGTCCCCAATTGCCATTTCCGGCCAAGGGCATCCCTTACCATAAAGTCCATTTTAGGTCCGTAAAATGCCGCCTCTCCATATTCGATCACTGTATTCAAATTACTCTCCTCGGCCACCTCTTTAATGGCGGTCTCGGCTTTTTCCCAATTCTCATCGGAACCAATATATTTTTCCTTGTCGTCTGGGTCGCGCAATGAAATCTGGACAATGAAATCCTCAAAATCCAAAGCGGTAAAAATTTTCATTACGATGGCCATCACCGCCTTAAACTCATCTTTCACCTGATCGGGCATGCAAAAGATATGGGCATCGTCTTGCGTAAACCCCCTCACCCTGGTCAATCCATGCAATTCCCCACTTTGCTCATAACGATAAACCGTTCCAAATTCGGCATAGCGGATCGGAAGCTCACGGTAGGAATGGGGCTTGCTTTTATAAATCTCGCAATGGTGCGGACAGTTCATGGGTTTCAGGAAAAACTCCTCCCCTTCAACGGGTGTGGAAATCGGTTGAAACGAATCAGACCCGTATTTATCGTAATGGCCTGATGTTTTGTACAATTTCACGTTCCCGATATGGGGTGTGATCACGGGCAGGTAACCCGCTTCCGTTTGTACTTTCTTCAGGTAATTTTCAAGGCGTTCGCGCAATTGCGCCCCTTTCGGGAGCCATAAGGGCAAACCCAAACCTACGTTCTGGGAAAAGGTAAAGAGTTCCAGTTCTTTGCCAATTTTCCGGTGGTCCCGTTTTTTGGCTTCTTCTAGTTTTACAAGGTATTCGTCCAACTCCTTCTTTTTTGGGAACGTAATCCCGTAAATCCGGGTCAGTTGTTTGCGGGTCTCATCCCCTCTCCAATAAGCACCCGCAACGTTCAGGAGTTTTACTGCCTTGATTATGCCCGTATTTGGCAAATGCGGCCCGCGGCACAGATCGACAAAACTGCCCGATTCGTAAAAGGTAATCTCACCATCGTTCAAATCGTTGATGAGCTCCAGTTTGTATTCATCGTCCTTTTCGGTAAAATATTTTAATGCCTCTTCTTTTGAAACTTCCTTCCTGACGAAGCTTTGCTTTTCGCGGGCAAACTCCAACATCTTCTTCTCGATCTTGGCAAAATCGTTTTCGGAAACCATCCTGTCGCCAAAATCAATATCGTAATAAAAGCCATTTTCGATATCGGGCCCGATACCAAACTTTGCCCCCGGGTAGAAAAACTCCACGGCCTCGGCCATCAAATGCGCCGAAGAGTGCCACATAGTCGCTTTTCCTTCGGTATCGTTCCAGGTGAAAAAACGGATTTTTGCATCCTCGCCAATGGGCAATGAGGCATCCTTCACCTCACCGTTCACCTCTGCCGAAAGCACGTTGCGGGCAAGGCCTTCGCTGATACTTTTTGCAATATCAAGGGCAGAGACGCCTGCTTCGTATTGCCTTACGTTTTTATCCGGGAAGGTTATTTTGATCATAATAATATTGCTCTTTAAAAAATTGGGTGCAAAAGTATAAAAAAGAACAAATGCTTTGACATTGAAAAGAGAAAAGAAAATATGGCAAATAAAGCAAAAACTGAAAAAAACTTTACAAAACAGGGTAACCTTTTTGCCTTTTTTAGAATTAATAAATGTCCACCTTCATTCTGTTGCGGCGGACAGGCAAATCGAGGTAAAGCAAAGTGAAAAACAAGGTGAAAAAGGGGTTTCCTGTCCGGAGTCCCCCAAAAATTACCGTTAACTTTTTTTATACCGCCGATAACTTGTTTTTCAAGAAAGGGAACATTTTTTTCCTTATATTTGAAAACTCTTTTTTTATGGCCAAATAAAACAAAGGTGTCCAAAACACAATACATAAAAAATATTACATCTATGGTATGGGACAAGCGTCCCCGCTTGTCCTTCGACAATGCTGTATGTATGTATGTATGTATGTATGGCCGGGCTCCCGGAGTTGTTCAAGGGCACATTGTTTAGGCCTTCACCTTTTTCATTTGTTCTGAGGCATTGAAACAAACCCATGCCTGAAGGCATGGGCAAGTCATATT
>JAJRTT010000155.1 GCA_024278155.1 Bacteroidota bacterium
GTTATGTGTTAGGCGTTATGTGTTAGGCGTTATGTGTTAGGCGTTATGTGTTAGGCGTTATGTGTTAATTTTATATATTTTTTTAACTTTTAACTTTTAACTTTTAACTTTTAACTTTTAACTCTTAACTTTTAACTCTTAACTTTTAACTCTTAACTTTTAACTCTTAACTTTTAACTCTTAACTTTTAACTTTTAACTTTTCAACTCCTAAAAAACTTTCCAAAATATTCCGATCATCAAACGGCTGTTTCACCCCTTTTATCTCCTGGTATTTTTCATGCCCTTTACCTGCCACAAGGATTATATCACCTGGTGCAGCCAACATACATGCTGTCTTTATGGCCTCTTTTCGATTCGTGATCGAAACCGCCTTTTTGCGATACTCCGGTTCAATACCTTTTTCCATGTCTGAAATAATCTGTCCGGGGTCTTCCGAACGGGGATTATCAGAGGTCAGGATAAGCTTGTCACTTTGCCGGGCCGCAATTTGTGCCATCATGGGCCTTTTGCCTTTGTCGCGGTCACCACCGGCACCCACTACTGTTATCAGCGTTTCGTTGCGGGTACGGATATTTGATATGGTGTTCAAAACGTTTTTCAGGGCATCGGGGGAATGTGCATAATCCACGATCCCTTTCACATTATTCTCCGATATGAAATATTCAAATCGCCCATCCACGGGTTCCAAAGTACTTAGGGCAGTCAATACCGCTTCCTTGCCTTCTCCAAGCAAAATTGCCGTTGCATATACTGCCAACAGGTTATAAGCATTGAAGTGCCCGATCAGTTTGCACCAGATTTCCGTTCCGTCGATTTCCAATTGCAAGCCCTCAAATTGGTTTTCAACGACCCTGCATTTAAAATCCGACAAAGTCTTCAGGCTGTATGAAACTTTCTTTGCCCTGGTATTTTGCAACATTACCTTACCGGTCTTATCATCCGCATTGGTCAGCGCAAAAGCACCGGCAGGCAAATCGTCAAAAAACCTCTTTTTGGCTTTGATATATTCATCAACGGTTTTATGGTAATCGAGATGATCGCGTGAAATATTGGTAAATACCCCTCCGGCAAAATGCAATCCCACAATACGGTTTTGATGGATGGCATGTGAACTCACCTCCATAAAACAATGTGAAATCCCCTGATCCACCATCTGCGCAAGCAAGGCATTCAACTGAACAGGATCGGGCGTTGTGTGGGTAGCACTGATTATTTGCCCGTTGATCCTATTTTCGATGGTGGAAAGCAGCCCACAGGGATAGCCCAGTTTTTCAAACATTTCATAAAGCAAACTTGCAATGGTGGTTTTCCCGTTTGTCCCTGTCACACCAACCAAAACCAGGTTTTCGGACGGGTTTCCATAAAAATTGGAAGCGACAATCCCAAGTGACCTGCTGCTATCAGCAACCTGCAAATAGGTTATGGTTTTGTTTATCCCCTTCGGCAAAACCTCACAAAGAATTGTGTTTGCACCCAAATCAATTGCCTTTGCTATATATTGGTGCCCATCGGTGATGGTTCCCTTAACGGCCACAAAAAGAGCATCCTTTTCCACCTTCCTCGAATCGAATTGGATGGAGGCGATATCCCGGTCGGTGTCCCCAAGCACCTTTTGGATTTCAATGTTCTTTAATATGTCGTTTAGGTTTACCATATTTATTAATACAACAATGATTCAATGATTCAATGTTTCAATGTTTCAATGTTTCTTTTTTTTATTTTATGCTCAATTTAAACAGCCAATCTCAAATAAACCGTGTTCCCTTTTTTGATCCTCATCCCCGGTTTTATGGATTGTTCTTTCACGATACCCCGTCCCTTAAGTATTACTTTCAAACCCATATTTTCCAATACATATACCGCGTCCCTGGCTCCCATCCCCCTTACGTTGGGAACGAGGTTTTCCTTTATCACCCTTGTTTTCAACAAAATGCTGCTGTCGGACTTCACCGAAACCGCCCATTCCGAATTTGTACTTGAGGAATCGAGGGGAATATCCAGGGATTTATAGATGTATTCTATCTCATCTTCGTAGCCCGTGGCATAAACCGGATACGCAAGATTATCTGCCAATTCCAGTTCATCCTGCTGGATGCCCAAATCAGTGGAATAAACCTTATCTGCTATCTCCTTAAAAACCGGGACAGCCACAGAAGTAGCATAATAGCGGCCCTTGGAAGGACGGCTCACGACAACAATACAGGAATACTTTGGGTTATCCGCCGGGAAATACCCAACGAAGGACGCATTGTAATCACGTTTATTGTACCCTGATTTACCGGCAATTTGTGCTGTACCTGTTTTTCCGGCCACTTTATAAACCGATTTGCTCAATGCCTTAGCAGTCCCGTTTTCAACCACACCTTCCAGCAATTCCTTTCCTTTTAGAATGGCTTCTTCCGAACAAATTTGATTGTTCAACACTTCAGGTTCAAATGTTTCCAGGGTTTTCCCTGCCTGCCTTATTTCCTGGACAAACATGGGTTTCATCAATTTTCCATTATTTGCCACGGCATTGTAAAATGCAAGTGTTTGCAAAGGGGTTATTTGAAGTTCATAACCAATCGACATAAACGGCAATGAAACATTTGACCAGGTTCTATCCTTCGTGTTTTTGACATAGGGCCTCCCTTCGCCCGGAATATCCAAACCCAGCTTTTGGTCCAGGGACATACCATATAAATGGTCAATGTATTTTTGCGGATTTGAGGCATATGCATTGGTCACAAGTTGTGAAACACCTACATTCGACGACTTTTCAAAAATCTCCTTTATGGTCACACGTCCGTCACGGATCCCGTGCACATCCCGGATCGTAAGCCCGGAGTACATTTTGTACTCATTGATTTTCACCGTGTCTTCCAGGTTAATCAAATTATCGTCCAACAACGAAAGCATGGACGCCAGTTTAAAGGTAGATCCGGGTTCAACAGGAGCGCCCACCGCATAATTATAGGATTCCTTATAAGTCCCCGATCTTTTGTCTTTTGTGAGATTGGCAATTGCAAGGATATGACCCGTATGTACCTCCATCAGCACGGCACAGCCCCATTCCGCATCGTGTTCGACAAGATGGCTATAAAGTGCCGATTCGGCCACATCCTGTATGTTCAGGTCGATGGTGGTAATAATATCCTTGCCGTCCTGAGGTTCGATTTCGTTTTCGTCAAAAACAGGTTTCCAATCGCCACTGTTTATTTTTTTCTTCAATTGCCGTCCCTGTTTACCACTCAAAACATCGTTATATGCCCCCTCAATCCCAACAAAAAGGTCTTCCTTTTTATTTTGGTAACCGAGGGTCCTCTCGGCCAGCATACGGTAGGGCTTTTCCCGTTTGGTTTTAGGAATAATGATCAATCCACCACGATATTTTCCCCTTTCAAAAATGGGGAACCCGCGCATCTTCTTCAATTGCAAATAGGTCACGTTTCGCTTGATAAGAAAATAGCGGTTGCCTTTTTTTCGTTCGCGAAGCAAAGCCGTTTTGTACTGGTACATTGATTTATCACCAAAAAGCGAGGATAATTTTCCCGCAAGGGCCGAAATATTGTTCTTGAAATCTGTATTTGAAATCAATGGGGAAGCCACATCCATACGTACATCGAATATGGGAACGGAAGTGGCAAGTAAACTTCCGTCAGATGCACAAATATTTCCGCGAACGGCATCCACATTGAAATATTTCAATGATTGTTTGCGTGATTTGTCCAACAGCTCACTCCCTTCCACAAACTGGATGTGGATGACCTTTACGATAATGGCCACACCAAAAACGAGTATCCCGAAGTAAACCAGGAAAACCCTCCACAATATGTCTGTCTTGACGTTTTTCACTATTCTCGATTTGTATTGATTTCCCCCATCCTTTTGGGTGGGGTTTATTTTTCTTCTTCTGCCGCAATCTTGTCGGGTGGCACTGTTGATTCTTTAATCCCTTTTGAGCGGAGCTGCTTTGCAATTTCCGACTGACGGGTTGCGTGCATCATTTCCGATTTTACCGAAATATATTCGTACCTCAACTCTTTCAGTTCACGCTGCATTTTTTCGATCTTCCGTATGTTTTTCTCGGCGAAATAGGAATTGCCGATGTAAATAAGGGCGAGAAAAGCCAGCATTAACAAAAAAGGGATTTGCCGGAGCGTACTCTCATTCTTGATGAAATCGCCACCCAATACATTTCGTATGGAATTGGCAACTACTTTTCCACTTTTCCCGAAACCTTTATTTTTTCCCTTTGTCATATTTTTTCCGCAATCCTCAATTTTGCACTTCTTGCCCGGCTATTGTTTTTTATCTCTTCTTCTGTTGGGACAAGTGGTTTTCTGTTCACCGGTTTCAGGCTTGTGATCAAATTTCCATAAAAGTCCTTTTCCTGTTTTCCTTCAAAATTCCCTGTCCTGAAAAAATTCTTCACCAATCTGTCCTCAAGGGAATGATAGGAAATCACCACTATCCTCCCCCCTTTTTCCAGCAAATCAACCGACTGTTTCAACATCTCTTTCAGAGCACCCAGTTCATCATTTACTTCAATTCGCAATGCCTGGAAAACCCGGGCATAAAACTTATTCTCCGATCCCCGTGGTGCACATTTGCCAATTGCCTCTTTCAACTGTGCCGTGGTTTCAATCGCCTTTTCGTTTCTGAAACTCTCGATTGCTGCGGCCACCTTCCCCGAATTCTTCAAATCACCGTAGCGGTACAGGACATTCCTGATTTCCCTCACCGGCCATTCGTTCACGATTTCCTTTGCCGACATCCATTTCTGGCGGTTCATCCTCAAATCGAGCCCGGCATCAAACCGAACCGAAAAACCCCTTTCACCCTCATCGATCTGGTGGGAGGAAATCCCTAGATCTGCCAGTATCCCATTCACGGGAACAGCTTTGTACAGCTTTAAAAAGTTCCGCATATACCGGAAATTTTGCTGTATCAAAATCAGCCGTTCATCTTCAATTCTATTCTCAATGGCATCAATGTCCTGATCGAACGCGATCAATGAGCCATTGCCTATTTTCCCAAGAATTTCTTTGGAATGTCCACCTCCGCCATAAGTTGTGTCCACATATACCCCACCTTCAAGGATGTTGAGCCCCTCAATGCTTTCCTTTAATAAAACGGGCTTGTGATACATATGCAATTTATTTCCATCTATGATAATCAATGGGGTTCAAGCTGACGATTCTTAAATTTTCTTCCGGATTTAGTTTTGATTATCGTCCATTTTCCCCATCACGTCCTCGGCCAGCGCACCAAAATCGACATCGCTATCCTCAACCTCTTTCCGATAGCTCCCTTTGTCCCATATCTCGATCTTGTTGATCTGTGATGTCAACACGAGTTCCTTGTCTATCTTCGCAAATGCAATCAAATCCTTAGGAATGAGCAAGCGTCCGTTCCCATCCAAATCAACGGGCTTCACACCTGCCATAAACCGCCTTATGAAATCCACATTTTTTTTAACAAACCTATTGAGCTTGTCCACGCCGGCCATCTCTTTTTCCCATTCAGCTTTTGGGTAAAGCTCAAGACAATGGTCGAACACGGACTTTTTAATTACAAACCCATCGTTCAAAACGGGTGCAAGTTCACGCTTCAATCCTGCCGGGAGTGCTACTCTCCCTTTGGAATCAGCCTTACATTCGTATGTGTATGTCAGGTTTGTCATGTTAAAAAATTTCAAGGCGTAAATTTAGAAAAGATTTCCCACTTTTCCCCACTTGTTAATAACTTTTTTCCACTTTTTCCCACTTAGTGTATTGATAACTGCATTTTTTGGGAATTGTTACTTCCTTCGAGAAGTTTTTTTAGCATTTGGGCAAACATTATGTAACTTTGTATCACAATGACTTAGAACGTGACTTAAAAATGGGAGATATAAAAACGAAAAAGCGGATTGTTGACATCGAAAATATATTTCGGTCAAAGAGCCCAGGCTTTGCCAAAACAGTGCCCGGTTTTATATACAGGTATTTGAGAAAGGTAATCCATGAGGATGAAATCAATGAACACCTGCGCAATACCGAAAACGTGATGGGGCTTGATTTTGTGAAAGCCACACTCGATATGTTTGGTGTGATCGTATCAAGTAAAGGAGCCGAAAATATTCCGAGGGAGGGGAAAGCGCTGCTTGCCTCCAACCACCCGCTTGGGGGTCTGGATGGCTTGGCGCTCATGCAGGAGGTAGGGAAAATAAGGAAAGACATTGTTTTTCCGGTAAATGACCTCCTGATGTTCTTGCCTCAAATGCGACCGCTGTTTGTCCCGGTAAACAAAGTTGGTTCCAATGCCGATAATATCAAGATCATACAACAGACTTTTGAGTCGGAAAAGCTGATGCTTTACTTTCCGGCCGGCCTTGTTTCACGGAAACAGAAATCGGGCATTCAGGATTTGGACTGGAAGAAGACTTTCGTTGCCAAATCGAAACAATATAAAAGGAATATCATCCCGGTCTTTATCGATGGGAAAAACTCGAACAAGTTCTATAACATAGCCAATTGGCGAAAAAAATTCAACATAAAGGCAAACATTGAAATGGCTTACCTGCCGGACGAAATGTTTAGGCAGAAAGGGCAAAAAGTACATATTGTTTTCGGGAAACCCATTCCATATGAAACTTTTGACAAAAGATACAATAACGTGGTTTGGGCCGAAAAAGTTAAAAGGCATGTATATTCTTTGGGAGAAGGCAATACGGAAGCTTTTGATCCGGGGAAACAGTAGGCAGTTGGCAATAAAACAGTGGGCAGTTGGCAATAAAACAGTGGGCAGTTGGCAATAAAACAGTGGGCAGTTGGCAATAAAGCAATGGGCAGTTGGCAATAAAGCAGTGGGCAGTTGGCAATAAAGCAGTGGGCAGTTGGCAATAAAACAGTGGGCAGTTGGCAATAAAGCAGTGGGCAGTTGCAATAAAACAATTGGCAAAGGAGTAGTCTGCAATTAGCTTAACTGAAATTTCAAAAACGATAAATACAAATAACAAACA
>JAJRTT010000156.1 GCA_024278155.1 Bacteroidota bacterium
AGGCCCGGTTAGATCACTTCGGCCACCACAAAAGTACTGCCTCCCGTAAAAACCAAATCGTCCGTATTGGCATTTGATAGTGCAGTACTATAAGCTTCCCTGACGGTAGGCCAGAAATCTCCTTTTAAACCAAATTTGCCGGCTTTGTTTTGTAATTCTTCGGCATTCAGGGCGCGGGGAACATTGGCCTTGCAGAAATAATATGTTGCATCCTTTGGCAGGAGGGAAAGGACAGAATCAATATTTTTATCGTTTACCATTCCAATTACAAAATGAAGTTTGTTGTAGGGGGTGTTTTTTATTTGGGTAATAATCATGGAAATGCCATCTGCATTGTGGCCTGTATCGCAGATACTAAGCGGTTTGTTTTGGAGGATTTGCCATCTTCCCAATAAACCCGTATTCTGAACCACATTTGACAAACCTGTTCGGATGTTTTCCTTTGAAATTAATTTGTTTTCCGAAAACACATCAATTGCTTTAACAGTTGTAATGATATTTTTCAATTGATAAATTCCCATCAAATCACAATATGCATTTTCAAGCCATACCTGATTGTTTTTATAAATAGTAAAGTTTAATCTTGCATATGAGGTACTTATATCCTGGATTTCAAGTTCTTTACCGGCAAAAGACAGATTGGAATTCAATTCATTTGCCTTGTTTAAGAATATATCTTTTGTTTCTGATTGGGTTTCGCCAACAACAACGGGAATGCCCTGTTTAATAATTCCGGCTTTTTCGGTGGCGATTTTTTCCAGGGTGTCACCCAGGAATTGGGTATGGTCTAAACCAATATTTGTAATGACCGACAAAACGGAGTTCACCACATTTGTGGAATCCAATCTTCCGCCCATTCCGGTTTCCATTATGGCAATATCAATATTTTCTTCGGCAAACCATGAAACCGCCATCCCAAATGTGTACTCGAAAAAAGAAGGGCTGATTTTTGAAAAACCTGATTTGTTCTTTTCCACGAAATCCACCACATATTTTTTTGGGACTTTATTGCCATTGATGCGGATACGTTCCCTGAAATCCTTTAAATGAGGTGATGTGTATAATCCGGTTTTGAACCCAGCTGTTTGCAATACGGAAGCAATCATATGTGAAACCGAACCTTTTCCGTTGGTCCCGGCAATATGGATGGAGGGGAATTCTTGTTCGGGGTTGCCAAGGATTCTACAAAGGGAAATTGTGTTGCCAAGGTCTGCTTTGTACGCTGCACCACCTATGCGCTGGAACATTGGTAATTGGGAAAACAAAAAGCGGTAGCAGTTTTCCAGTCTTGCTTGGATCTTGGTATCAGATATTCCCTCCATTGCGCAAAAGTACAATTGTTAATCATATTTGTCGAATACCTATATATCTTTTTTTCTTAAACCGATTGATTAATTTTTATAAATTTGCATAAAACAAAAAACACAATGAACACAATCACGATAAAATCAAACTTGCAAAAAATGATTGATGAACAAGATGACATTAGTGTTCTCAAAGCGATTTATACACTTTTGCAGAAAACAAGCCTTAATCAGGTATTAAAAACCAAATTAGCAAATAGGGCCAAAAAAGCCGAGGAAGATATTGTTGCGAACAGGTTTCTTTCAAAGGAAGAGATTATCCAAAGAACAAACATGATTGGCAAATGAAATTGATTTATACAGAACAATCACTCGAAAGCCTTGAAGAATCATTGGAGTTTATTGCCGAAGATACCCCATACTGCAAAGTAATGGAAATAAGGGATGGTATTTTGGATGAAACAGGATTGCTTGAAGACAATCCCTATATTGGACAAGAGGAACAATATCTTAAACACTTGGAATTGGGACATCGAAGAATTATTAAAGACAACTATAAAATTATTTACAGGGTAATAGGCCAATATATTTATATAACCGACATATTTGATACTCGGCAGGATCCGGAAAAAATGAAACCCTGATTCCCGAAAGCAAAGCCCCATTTAATTCTTTATCACAAAATGATAGGTAATAGTCCCCCTTTGCATTTCAGCGGCATTGGGATTGGCATTGAAGATGGCTTGCCTGGCAGCTTCCACGGCCATTTTCCGCAATTGGCTGTTGGTGGTAGTGGAACCCCGGTCGATGGCAATGGCTTTGATGACCTTGCCGTATTTGTTCACGTCAATTTGTACGACCACAGTTCCCGTTTCCTTAAAATGGCGTGAGGGCGTTGGCAGATATTTTGGTGTCCGGCCCGAAAGGCTTGCAGACGGCCCGTTCCCAAATCCCCCTTTTCCAAGGTAATTCTTTGATTCTTTTGTCCCCGAAGGTTTTCCCTGATCGCCTTCTTTTCCGGTAATCCCTTCATTGCCGGGTTCTGCCGCCGATTTGCTTTTCCCATTATACATAGCGGCAGGGTTCACTTTCGGTTCTTCCTTTGCAATCTCTTTGGGTTGTTCAATAGTTTTTTCTTTGGTTTCCTCTATGTCGGGTTTTGTTTCTTCAATGATTGGTGCCTCTTCAATGTCCTGGGTGGCAATTTCCTGTTTCTGTTCAATTTGTTTTGGCGGTGGTGGTGTGGATTTTTCCGGAATTATCGGTTTTATGGGTTGGATAATCCCGGAACCCTCGTCCATATATCCCAGGTTCACTTCCACGCCTTCCTCACCGGGCAGTGGGAGTGGAGTGGAGAAACCAAAAAATATCAGCAAAAGGATTATCCCCGCATGAAAAATCACGGTTGCGATCAGGCCTTTGTATTTATCTTTGTTGGATTTCATGTTATTTGTTTTTACTGTCCATTCACCCATTGTGCATTAGCCCCTTGATGATTTGCCTTACTACTGCTTGTGCTTTGCCTTTGGGCAGAGGCCTGATGAATATCATCTTCTTTTCGGGCTTGTCGCCAAAATTACTTTATGTTTCGTATTGTATTGTTTGTTCACACTGTTAACAATGTCTATCACATTCACGATGTATTGGACAGGGATGGTCTTGTCGGCTTCCAAACGGATGGATGCGCGTTGCTTCCCTTTTAATAATTCCAGGAGCCCGAATTCGAGTGCCTGTTCGCTTACCTGAACACCTTGCAGGAAATAGTCCAGGTCCTGATTGATGGAAATCGCAATCTTGGGCGGTTGTTCCATCGCCCTGCTGTTACTGCTCGGCAACAATAACTTAATCGCATTGGGAGCCACCAGGGTAGATGTTAGCATAAAAAAGATCAACAGGAGAAAAACAATATCGGACATGGAAGCCATGCTGAAATCTGTTTTTCGTTTATTTCTTGTTTGTATTGACATGGATTTTGTTTTTTGTAATTCGCTATGCTGTAATTTGCACTTGCGCCACCGCCATCGCCTTTGCGAAGCTACGGTGGAGCAAAGTAAAGCTAAGGCAGCACACAGCCGTGCGTATTTTGTCTTGCAGCAATTTATTAACTGTTTTGGATTTTAACTACAACTCAATTACCATTAATTACTATTTCTTCATTTCTTCGCCGGCTCATAAAGCACGTCCATAAATTCGGTGGCCCTTGCTTCAAGGATAAAAACAAGTTTTTCGACCCGGGCAACCAGGATATTGTAACAGATAAAGGCAATAATTCCCACAATCAATCCGGCAACTGTGGTGACCATCGCCTGATAGATACCTGTTGACAGAAGGGCAATATCAATATTGTTTCCCGCCATCGACATATCATAAAAAGCCTTGATCATACCGATAACGGTACCAAGGAAACCCAACATCGGGCCTGCACCGGAAATCGTGGCGAGGGTCGCAATGTTTTTTTCCAATCGCGAAACTTCCAATTTGCCCACATTTTCGATAGCGGCATTGATATCGTTCAAGGGTTTTCCGATCCGTGAAATCCCTTTGTGGATCATCCGTGAAATTGGTGAGTCGTTGCTTTTGCACAAAACAAGTGCAGAGTCAATCCGTCCATCATGGATAAAGTCCCTGATGTTGTTCATGAAATTCTTTTCTTCTTTCGAGGCTTTGTTGATGGCGAGAAAGCGTTCAATGAAAATGTAAACGGCAATGACCGACATAAGGGCGAGGATTGCCAGTATCCAACCTCCCTTCATTGCCAGATCCAGAAAGGACATGCTGATTTCCGTAGGTTCCCCGTTCATTTGATCCAAAGCCCGTGACGCGGTGTCGGCCACTATTTCACCTGCTTGTGTTATTTGTAATACGAATGCACTTAACATAAAACTTATTTTAGATTGAATGGATAAAATTAATTTTTAATAACGAATGGGTAAATAGTTTGCCCTCGATTTCTTAACAGATTATTGTTGATATAAAAATGGGTCGATTGGAACAATAATTTACGGGCATTGTTATACAATTTAAGTACTCAGGCTATGCGTATTTAGGAAGGTATCTAAATAACGCCATATATTATTGGTAATTAGCGAGCTTGCAGCAAAAAAGATTTATTTATGTGATGGGATTTGTTTGCCGGTTTAAAAATAAATCCATGCGATATTGTTTTATATAGAAATTAACATACATTTGCACCCGTTTTTTAACCCCTTAAACGTAAAAGAGATATGTTTATTTTAATGGTAGTTGTTTTTGTTCTTGGGTACACCGCCATTGCCCTTGAACATCCGATAAAAATTGATAAAGCCGCTTCGGCTTTGATTCTTGGAGTACTGGTATGGGTAGTTTTTATCGAGGGTAGTACCTCAATCCTTTCACTCGGATATAGCCATTCCTGGAAGCACTTTCTGGAAAGCACAACATTGCAGGACTTTACAACCAGGCATCCTGAGGCTTCAATGCTGGAAAAAATGAGGTACTTCATTGTGGATCATGAAATAATCCATCACCTTGGTGAAATTTCAGAAATCCTGTTTTTTCTTCTTGGTGCGATGACCATTGTAGAGACCGTTGATCAGCATCAGGGCTTCAAGCTTATCACCGACAGGATTACGACTACAAAAAAGGTAAAGCTTTTATGGATATTGAGCATCCTTACATTTTTCATGTCGGCACTTCTCGATAACCTTACGACCACTATTGTAATGGTTGCACTTTTGCGTAAGCTTGTTGGAGATAAGAAAACACGCTGGTTCTATGCGGCGATGATCGTGATTGCCGCTAATGCCGGTGGCGCCTGGTCGCCAATTGGAGATGTTACCACGATTATGTTGTGGATCGGGAAACAGGTTACTACTGGAAATATTATCGCAATGGTTATTTTCCCAAGTATCATAAATATGGTTATTCCCCTGTTGATTGTTTCCACGTATATGAAAGGGACAATAGAGCGGCCAGAGGTTACCATAGAATCATCTACAGACTTTACAACCCCTTTCGAAAGGAAGTTGTTGTTGATAATGGGGGTTGGTGCTCTGTTATTTGTCCCTGTTTTTAAAACAATTACCCACCTTCCCCCATACATGGGAATGTTGTTTGGCCTTGGTATAATTTGGGTGACTACTGAATTGTTACATCTTAATAAAGATGCAGATATAAGGAAACGTTTGACCGTAATCGGTGTTTTGAAAAAAGTAGATGTGCCAACGGTGTTCTTCTTCCTTGGGATCTTGTCAGCAGTTGCTGCTTTGCAGTCAGCAGGGCATCTTGGTTTACTTGCAGAGTACTTAGATGAAAAAATGCACAACATTTTTGCAATAAATACGGTCATTGGTATTTTATCGGCAATTGTGGATAATGTGCCACTTACGGCTGGTGCCATGGGAATGTACCCAATCCTTACGGATGCAATGGTACAGGCTTCTGCCGAACCTGAATATGCAAGGCACTTTGTACAAGATGGTGCTTTCTGGGAATTGTTGGCCTATGCTGCCGGAACAGGCGGAAGTATCCTTATTATTGGATCAGCAGCCGGTGTTGCAGCAATGGGACTTGAAAAAATCGATTTTATCTGGTATATGAAAAAAATCAGCTTACTGGCACTTGTAGGCTACCTTGCAGGTATAGGGGCATATTATCTTCAGGATATATTGCTTTTCCATGTATAGCTTAAGCGAAAAACAACCAGGGCTTGGCTTAAGACCAAGCCCTGGAAATCAAGATTAAATGGGGCGGCTTTTGGGTTGCCCCTTTTTTATGCGTGCTTATGTTGCAAGGGTGCCTGAACAACTATCACAGCTGGCCCCTGTAACCGAACTGAGGCAATTTATTTCATTCCTTATCCTTAACACTCCGAGAAAAGCAAAAACCATAGCCTCCTTGAATTCAATGAGCTCGTTATTTGGGATTTCAATTTGACAAGAAGTATTTGCTGTTATCCTTTCGATCAGGAAATCATTGTAAGCCCCTCCTCCGGTAATCAATACTTTACCATGTCGTTTGTCAATAGTATTCGTGATTTGTGCCGCAATGTGTTCTGTGAAAGTGCGTAGTTTATCTTTAATGGGGATTGAAAACAAATCCAATAAAGGAAAAATATTTTCATCGACCCACTCTTTTCCCAGGGATTTGGGAGGTTTGGATTTGTAATAATTAAACTCGTTGAGGGCTATCAATAAATCAAAATCAATATTTCCTTGTGAGGCCATTTCACCTTTATTGTCAAAGGCTTTTCCCATTTCATTTGATAATGAATTCAAGACCTGGTTTACCGGGCAAATATCAAAGGCAATCCTTTGATGGTTGGATTCGAAGGAGATATTTGCAATCCCACCAAGGTTTATGCAGGAATCATATCCAGGAAAAAGGAGCCTGTCTCCAATGGGGGCCAAAGGGGCGCCTTGACCTCCAAGTGCAACATCTTTGGAACGAAAATCAAAAACTACGGGAAGTCCTGTAACTGCGGCAATGGCATTTCCATCGCCTATTTGCAACGTATGTTTCTTTTCAGGCCGGTGAAAGATAGTATGACCGTGCGAGGCGATGAAATCGGGTTTTTGTGCGGCTTTTTTGATAAAGGAATTTACCTGTTCCCCCAGAAAGTGGCCGTACTCAAAATGAAGTTCGGACAATTCTTCAGCTTTGGCCTCATGTATGCTTGTTAACTTTTTCAACCAATAATCTGTATATTTTCGGGTTTCGGTGTCCAAAATTTCAAAAGACCATTCATTGTCCTGATAATGAAAACTGCATAAAGCAATGTCCAATCCATCCAGCGATGTGCCTGACATTAGTCCGATAACAAGGTAGTCTTCCATTATAATTGACCCAAGATATCTTCAATTTGTATTCCCCTTGATGCCTTTAACAGAATGGATGTGTTTCTTAGGGGATGAACTGAAAGGTATTCTTTGAGTTCGTTGGTCGATTTGAAACAGGGCACTTCTGAATCCTTTGCCGCATTACAAAATTGCTCTCCCACAAGAAAGATGGATTCAAAGCGGTTTTTTATTGAGCTGATTATGTTTTTATGTTCCTTCAGGCTATCTTTTCCCAATTCCAGCATATCACCCAGAATTAAAACTTTGTTGTTCATTGGACTTTGTGCAAAACTATCAATTGCGGCTTTCATGCTTGTTGGATTGGCATTGTAGGCATCAATGAT
>JAJRTT010000157.1 GCA_024278155.1 Bacteroidota bacterium
GGTTTCCCCATCGGGTTGAACCCTGACATTTGCCGGCCCATCAATAATCCCTGCCTTGCAAATGGATTTTTAAATGATTTACTACTTTTACCAAAAAAACGACTTCAATGAAAATTCCTGTTTTCCTCTCCCTTTTCTTATTGCCTTTCGTTTTGTTTTCCCAACAAACGGAACTTGACAGCCTTGAAAACATCCTCTCTCAAAAGCAAGGGGCAGATAAGGTGGAGCTCCTGAACGAACTCTGTTGGAAACTGGGGCCATCTGACAACAAAAAGGCTGGGACATACGGCTACCAGGCATTGGAACTGGCCAACGAACTTGGTGATTCGCTGTTGATAGCAGAAGCATATAACAATATCGGTGTTGTTTATTACAGGAATTCGGATTATGATTCGGCGATTATCATTTATGAAAAAGCCCTTGAAATCAGCCAACGAGGGGGCCTGGATTTGCTCGCCGCCCGCCTTGACAGCAAAATAGGCGTGGCTTATCTGGAACTCGGGAAATACGGCCTTTCCGTTAAATACCAGTTGAGAGCTGTCCGCTATTTTGAGGAAACGCAAGACAGTATTAAAATGTCGCAGTGCTATACCAATCTCGCCCGTGTTTATTACGAGAACCATGAGTACGAAAAAGCAAACTCTTATGACGAAAAGGCACTCGATATTTTCGTTCGCTATGATTATTCCTATGGAATGGCGACGACTTACGGGAGCATGGCGCTTAATTTTCAGGAAACCGGCGATTATGAAAAAGCCATCACCTATTTGGAAAAAGCCCTCGGCCTTTTCAAAGAGCTCAATTACAAAAGCAATGTTGCCACAGCATTGCTCAACCTGGGGCAGTTGCACCGCAAATATGGCAATACAAAGAAAGGGATTGCCTATTACCGTGAAGCCATTGACCTTGCAAAGGAGATAAACGACCTTCACACGTATGCCGCAACTTCAGCTAATCTAGCCAATATCTATGCCGAGACCAACAATTTCAAAGAAGCGGAAAACCTGTATTTACAAACATTGGAAATTGCACAGGAAATGAAAACCCTAAAAGTTGAGCACCAATGTTACAGGGAGCTCGCGAGATTGTATGAAAAAACAGGGCAATACAAAAAGTCCCTCGCTTATAAATCGAAACAATATGTTGTTCATGATTCGATCTATAATATTGAAAAATACGAACAGCTCTCGGAACTGGAAACAAAATACGAAACCGAAAAAAAGGAGCAGGAAATCGAATTGTGGAAAGTCGAAAATGAACTAAAGCAATTGACCATTAAAAGGCAACAGATATTCATTATCGGGACAGTCACAGGAATCATTCTGTTGCTTGCAATTGCGTTTTTATGGTACAACCGGAAACGGCTGCAACAGAAAGCGATCCTTGAAGCCGAGAAAAACAAGTACCGGAAAAAACTGCTCGAAGCCAGCATTGATGCCGAAGAGAAAGAACGCAAACGGATTGCACGTGAACTGCACGACGGGGTCGCCCAGCAATTGGGGGGATTGAAAATGGCATGGCAGTCCATTTCAAAGGAGTACAAAGGCAAAAGCGTGGACAAGCTCGCCGAAATAACCAAAACCCTGGACGATGCAACGGATGAAGTCCGCAACATCTCCCACCAGATGATGCCAAAATCCCTTGGCACGAACGGTTTGGTTTATGCCATAGAAGACATGCTGGACAAAACCTTTAAATATTCTACTATAAAATATGGGTTCGAGCATTATGGGGTCGAAGGTCGCTTTAACGAAAAAATCGAACTTTCGCTTTATCGTGTCTGCCAGGAACTGGTGAACAATGTCATCAAACATTCGGGGGCCGATTTTATTTCCATCCAGCTTTTCAAAAACAAAAGACATTTGATCCTTATACTGGAAGACAATGGCAAAGGAATGCAGGGCAACAACAAAAAGCCTGGCATCGGATTGTTGAACATTGCCAGCCGTATCGACACCATCAATGGTGAAGTAAATTATGAGCCCGGGCCGGAAAGCGGTACCGTGGCCACAATTCGGATTCCGATAGAAGTTGCGGATAATACCCCCTGACCCTGCCTTCAAGGTGAGGGGTTAATTATTCTATTCAACGCTTCACTTTGCCACCTATAGAGGGGGAAAGCCAATACAGAACTTGGCGAATCTAATCCATCCACCCTTTCACATCCTCGATTTTCAATGGAGGGATGTTCAGTTTCATCTTTTTACGTCTTCCGTTCAGGTCGTTGAAAAGTTTATTGGGGTTGGATTGCTTTAAATCAGAAACCATCGTGAACCCCAATTCCCGGATAACTTCCACCCATTCGGCAGGAACACCTATTTTCATGAAATCCTCATCCGCGGAAACTTCGGTTTGTTTCTCTGGCCGCATTTGCGGGAACAACAATACATCCTGAATGGAAGGTTGGTTGGTCATGATCATGGCAAGGCGATCGATCCCAATGCCCAATCCTGCTGTGGGCGGCATACCGTATTCCAATGCCCTTAGGAAATCCTCGTCCAAAACCATGGATTCGTCATCACCGCGTTTGCCCAGTTCGAGTTGTGCCTCGAAACGCTGCCGCTGGTCAATGGGATCGTTCAACTCGGAAAAGGCATTGCAAATTTCCTTGCCGTTGCAAATGGCCTCAAAACGCTCGACAAGTCCTTCTTTTTCACGGTGTTTTTTGGCCAACGGCGACATCTCCACCGGGTAATCCGTTATAAATGTGGGTTGGATAAGATTGGCCTCCACGGTTTCACCAAATATCTCATCAATCAGTTTCCCTTTTCCCATGGACTCGTCCACATTCACGCCCGCTTTTTTGGCCTGTCCCACCAATTCGGCTTCGTTCATATTTGAAATATCCACTCCGGTGTATGCTTCAATTGCTTCATACATGGTATATCTTTCCAGGGTCGCTTGAAATCAATTTCATTTTCGCCCACCTGAACCTTCGTTGTTCCGTGCATGTCCATAGCGATTTTCTCCACCATTTCCTCCACAAGGTCCATCATCCACTCATAATCCTTATAGGCAACATACAATTCCATTTGCGTAAACTCGGGATTGTGGAACCTGTCCATCCCTTCGTTCCTGAAATCCTTTGAAAATTCATAAACCCCTTCAAAACCTCCTACGATCAAGCGCTTCAGGTAAAGCTCATTTGCAATCCGTAAATAAAGGGTCATGTCCAACGTATTGTGATGTGTCTTGAAAGGACGTGCAGCTGCCCCTCCATAAAGTGGTTGAAGTATGGGTGTTTCCACTTCGAGGTATTCTTTTGTGTTCAAATAATCGCGCATGGAATTCACCATCA
>JAJRTT010000158.1 GCA_024278155.1 Bacteroidota bacterium
ACCGCACATAAGATTGACCGGAAACAGCATTTGCGGGAACAACAAAAGAAAGGGCGTTAGGGCCTGCCGTTAAAGGGATGTCCATGAAAATATGTTCCCCGGCATCGGCCCACCCATTTAAGAGGTCGAAATCCATCCAACCATCAAGAAAACCATCAACCGAAGCAATAACATTTATGTTGACGCTCTGTCCGGGGGAAACTGAATCGGGAACACTTACCCCGTCTTCATCATCGCCCAATGAAGGGAAGAGGCAATCCGTATCGTCACAATCGGCACCGATACCGGGCTGGCCATCGGGTTCAAAATCGACCTGGCTTCCCAGAAAGACCCCGGGGACAATTGTGTGCCTTGCACCATTGTGAAACAAGGTTGTTGGGTAAGCCCCGCTTGGGCTTTCCGGTGCATCCCCAAAATCCTCATTGTCGAACACAAGGTTTTGCAGTTCCGGTGAACTGTTGCGTAACGATATAGGGCTTGCTGCTTGTGGCACACAAAAGCTCTGAAAATGTGTACCAATGAAAAAGGCAATTAGCGCTACCAACGTGAATCTATTTATGTTTTTCATGTTGCTATTTTTTCATTTTAACAAGTTTGCCTGTTTTCAAAAACCCGGTTTCAATATCCGAAAGGGTGATAAAGTATAAGCCATCATCAAGTTGCCGGATATCCATTTCTATTCCGCCCGAAACGAATTTTACGTTGAAACCGGTAATCATTTTGCCGCTTGCATCAAACATTTTCAGAATGCCCGGTAGCCCGTTATTGTGTAACAATTCGATAAAAGCTTTATCAGTTGCAGGATTGGGGAATATATTCAAATAGCTCTCCCCTTCGGTCAATTGTTTGATATTCCCACTTTTTTCAACATCGGGCAATTCTATTTCATCAGAAATATAATCCCGGTAAGTTTCTGTATTGTTCAAGAGCGAAACCGCAAAGTTGGCATTATATGTCCCTTTGTCCAATATGGCCTCTGCAAACTGCACATCACTATCCGTTAACCCCGCCCATCCTGATTCAATCAAATCCAAGTCAAAAATCCGCAAGGCTTTATAATCAGCCTCATCATCATTTTGAGGGACAAACAAATCCAAGTTGGCCCTTGCCCCTTGATAATCGCTTTTCCTGTAAAAGAATTTGTATTTAAGCTGGGCTTCTTCTTTTTCCGTCAAATTTGTGTTATCAAGGATATTGTTCAACATTCCCAAATCAGGTGATGATGCCGAAGCTAAAATCATTTCTGCCAAAGTATATTGATTGCTTGCAGACAAAAGCATTTCTTCATAATTTTCAATCAAGCTAAACACACCATACCCACCTTCAAGAGGTTTTGCGATATTGGCAAAATGATCGCAAGTGTAACTCGTATTTAAGTTGCCCTGCGATGGCAAATCAAATATTTGGTGGCCACACGAAGCTGTTGAATAAAATGGGTTATTGCTGGTTACGGTAACCGTTCCACTTAAAATGATCATCCCAAAATTATCGGCCGCTGTTATGAACAATTGGCTATTTATATCAAGGGCTGAATTGTTGTTGCTATAAAGTGTGTTCATCCCCGGATCGGAGTTAGTCCCAATATTCCCGGAATGTCCCCAAACATTGATACCAATATAACTGTAGTTATACAAAAAGTTGTTCCTTATCAAAGGCAAATCGACATATCCGGCATACGACCACCGGAAATCCATTGCCGTATAACTATCGGTAATGCAATTATTGGTGATCACGCTCGACCTTGAGATATTTACGGCGAAAAGTCCACGTGTTTTGTTGTAATCCCTCATCCTTATGGTATTACATGTAATATAATTGGGGGTCAGATCGCCATAAGGGCTAAGAAAATAAATCCCCGTAACATCACATTCGTTTATCTCATTGCTGGATATTTGAAAATTCCTTCCCCAAACAGATATGATCCCATACCTAAAGCCATCAATAGAGTTTTTGACAATACTGATGTTGGAAGAAAACCTGGCGTAAACAGCAGAAAAACTATTGTATTGATTGGAGTTGTTGACAATATTGTTGTTGTTGACCTCAACTATGGGGTTTACGCAATTATTAATATTTATGGCCGCGGGAGAGAATATTGCCGGAACATTTATTTCGATGTCGTTGTTCTCGATATTCGTTGGGAACAAAGCCGAATTAACATATATGGAATATGTTATGTCCGTAAACGTATTTTCGGAAAACAACCCACCACCATTCAACTGGTAAACACCGTATGTCCGTGGATACCCTACACCAAACGTATTTACAAATTCATTATGGGAAACCTGGCCCAAAAGCCTCGATGAAGTGGAATAAACCCCATACGTACTTGAATTGTCAACGAAGGTGTACTTGCCCTCACACTCAAACAATGGGTAAAACGATTCGGTGACAAAACGGTTCCCACTGATTGGGTGATTGAAATCGTTGTTGCCCTCGACCCTTATCCCATAATTGCAATTGGAGAAGAGGTTGTTCGAGATTACCCCATCTGCACCATTTTGAAAGTAGAGGGCCACTTCGGCATTCTTAAAAGTTGACTCATTGATTATATTGTCAAATTCACCACTTCCATCAAACCTTAAACCTTTCCATGTGCCGTTGATATTGCAGGGCCTGAAAACCGAGTTGTTTGTCCGTAGGTAACTGCTGTCCTGGAAAACAATCCCCGCACATTCTCCAAAAACCACATCAACATTTGTAATATCGAGCACCGATCCTGCCGACATCGTTACAATTACGCTATCGGCCAGATAATATTTATTGTCCCATGTCACATCGTTTGTATATATAACCGAAGAGTTGATATGGACAAAAAGTGAATCTGCCGCAGCAAAGCAACAGAGGCTTTCATCGGCAATATAAAACGGCTCCCCCCCTTCCTGATAATTTACAACACCGCTTACGATGGCATTATTGATTACAATTCCATTGCTGACCTCTAAATCATAAATGAGTTTATCGTTTACGCAAATCGAAAATGTGTCAACACAATCATCAACATTATAATGACCGACAATATTGCCGCTTGAGGCATCAACGATATTAAAAGAAATGGTGGTGTCGCAACCGCAAGAAGTTTCCGAAGAGACGATAATCGATAATACGGTATCTATGGCAAGATAGAAAACATCAGATGTATCGCTGCACCCAAAACTGTTTTGTACCACTACCGAAAACTGATGGTTACCAGAAGCGCCACCCGTGTAATCAAGGTTTTCGCCCGTACCAATGGAGGTCCCGTAATCACCATCGATATACCAGTTTATCCAAGGGTAAGCACTTGGATATGTGTCATTTGGATAGATAGCGTTTAGCGCCAAGGGGATATATAAATGCAAAGTATCATTGTCGCAAATATTTTCACATCCTATCGGGAACAGGCTCAAATCAGGTTTTGGATAGATAAAGCCCGCATCTTCATGAACAGAGCACCCTGTTTCTTTATCGGTCATGGTCAATCCATAATAACCCGGTGTCGAAGCAATAATTACCGGTGTTGTTGCACCCGTGTTCCATTGATAACTGTACATTGCCGAATCGTTGGGATTGGGCGTTAGCATAACCGGGCTCCCTTCACAAACCGATAGATAAGGCAAGGTAAGTGTTGGTGTTTCAAAAAAAACAACGCACAAAGTGTCGCTGTTTGTGCAACCTGTATTTACATCCGTTACTTCAACCACAAACTGGTAAATCGCAGGAAAGCTTGTAACCGTAAGGCCCACCATCGTTGAATTGGCATTGGGAGGGGTAAATACAACACCTCCTGGAATACTGCTCCACACATAACTATAACCGGCATCATAAACAGTATATAGGTTAAACGGATCCACGGATCCGGGCAGGGTACAAATGGTTTTAGGGCCAGTGATATTGGCTACGGGCAATGGGTTCATATACAGAAACACACTATCAGAATTATTATGGCAACCAAAGCTATTGGAAACCCCGACCCAGTATTCGCCATGTTGGCCGGCATAATATGTCATGGCATTTGCACCAGCTATTGCGTTCCCATCTTTATACCATTGGTATGTGGCCATCCCGCTACAAGCTGTAAGGGGAATAGAATCACCAGGGCAAATAAGCGTATCAGAGACTATCGAACAAGATGGGACGGAATCAACCGTAATTAAATTCGATGCAATGGCCACACAGCCCATTGAGTCCTGAATTATCAAACTTACATTATATGGCGGAGGGCTTGGTGTTCCATAGGCATGGCCGGTTACGGGAAGTGAAGCTGTGAACCCATCACCAAAATCCCAATCGTAAAAGTAATTTGGATTGTTTGGATTGGCCGTAAATGTTGCCGGTGAATTTGCGCATACAGGCGATGGGAATATAAAACCGGCGTTTGGCAAAAGCACATCAACCACTTCAATCCATTCCGAGGTACAGCCTGAAGATGAGGTTACTGTCAAGGTAATTGTATATGAACCCGACACAGGAACCGACAATGTTGGGTTAGGGTCGGTGTTGCTTGGCCAAAAAGTGCCGGAAGGGGTAACAGCCCAACTATATCCGGTGATGACAGATGGTAGATCGGCCCAGGATTTATCAACAGTATAAACGGTGTCACAAACTACATAAGCCCTGAAAAAAGCATAAGCATCGCAACCACCACCACCGCCACCAGGACCGATTACAGTACAATCCTCAATTACAACATTTATTATATTTGATTTAGAGGTACAGCCGTTTTCGGTAACTTCTACATAATATTGAAAAGTCCCGGCAGTGCCAAATGAAGCTATGTTAACAGCAAGGCTTGAAGAAGTCCCCAAAGTTATTGGGGTTCCGTCTTTATACCATTGATAAGTATATGGCCCGGAAGGTGTCGATAAAGTCAAAATATATGTATCACCAAGACAAAAGACAGGCAACATATCGTAAGTAGCAATTGCCGTAGGTGGGCCATTTATCGTAACTGTATATGAATCGGCCCCTGAACACGTGGTTACATTCAAAGAAGCCGTTGCTGCAGGGCCATGCCATAAAATGTCAACAGAATTTGTCCCCTGTCCGCTCAGTATCGTCCCTTGTCCATCGGGCAAAACCGACCATTGGAAACTACCAGTAGGGTTTGACCCCCCGGCCAAATAAGTTTCCGTTGCATCAACACAAACTGTGTTTGTACCCGTGATTACCGGCGGCAAATAAGGGTCTATGGTAAGTGTTTTTGTCAACGATGTGCAAAACGGAAGTTCCGTTTCCTGATAAACGCTCAGCTCCCACGGCCCTGCACCGGTCCATTCCACTATCACGGAATCTTTATCGGCACCCATTTCGGAATGGATAAAGCCGGTTCCATTTGTTATTGACCAATTAAAAGGGAAACCTGATACATCCGAAGAAATAAAGTAGGTATAATTATCGCCAGGGCAAATACTGTCAGGCCCGGTTATTCCATTCAGCACGGGCAATGGAACAACTTCTACATTTAAAGACGCAATACTGTTGCAAAACAAAGGCAGGTTTGTTGGGATTGCTGTTATTGTGTAAGTTCCGGGCACCCATGTAACCGAAGCAGAAGATCCACTTCCAACTATCACGGGCCCGGCAGGGGAAATTGACCAGGTTGCGCTCCCACTGCCAAAATAGGTGGTTGTATTGCCTTCACAAACAACATCATC
>JAJRTT010000159.1 GCA_024278155.1 Bacteroidota bacterium
GAAGATGGTTTTAAGGGAAGATCGGTGCTTGAACGGTTATTCCTTTGGTTTCAGTTCGTTCAACAGTGCTTTCACCAAACGTTCGATGGCTTTTCTGCGCGATTGGTCGTTCATGTCGTAGGTATTGGTGAGCGATTTGTATTTTATGTTTCCATAGTTCCAGCCCACAAAAGATTCTTGTTCGGTATCCAGGGTGCCACCGGGGGTTTCAAAAACTTTCAGGTAAAAATCGTTTCCCTTGTCGCAACCCGAAACATAGAACTTGAAAATCCCGCCCACATTGCCAACATCCACCAGCGTGATCCGGCACTCCAATTTTGAGAGTTGGCAATCCACGTAATCCAATGTGTTCCAATTGTTGAAGTTGGATGTCTGGCCGGTTTCCTTTATCTTGAAATTCGTTATTTTATTGGGGATGTCATATTCCACATCAATGATTTCGATGATAATGTCCGTATCGATCATTTTGCCCATTTCTGAAATGCTCATGCCCCCCTTTTCGATCAGGTTGGTGAGCAAAACCCTGTCCTTGACGATATGGCCTTCCAATATCAAATCCTTTTCGACTTCGGCAAAAAAATTCTCGTATTTTGCCTTGTCTTCCCCGCTCATGTTTTCAAAGCCCGATGGTTCGCGCAAAACAAATTTTATCCTGTACTTTTCAGCTAAGTAGGATTTTAATTCAGATGATTTAACGGTTTCGTTTTTTCTGGAAGCATCGGTTTTTATGTTTCCGGTAAGCGTTGTGTATGACCCGCAGGATGCAAGTAGGATGGAGGCCACTACAAAAAGGGCAAACCCTGATAATATATTTTTCATTTGACTGAATTTTAATTGGAACAATGGCCGGATTGATACAAACTCTGTGCTAAAGTGTTTTTATCCTTGTTTTTTTTACATTGAACCTTTTTACGATATTAAAGCGCACATTGCCAAAACCAAATGCCATGCTTGTATCGTCGATGGGGCTGGGGGTGGAAAATGCAGAATAAACATTGCTGAAGCCAACATAGGTTTTTCTACTGTTGTACCCAAAAGCAATCCTGAAAGTGAAGTTCCCGTTCATTGTCGTCTTGCCGATGGTGTTTTTTGGGATGCCGTCAGTTGTTTCTATTATCGAGTTGCCAACCCCTATTCCCCCCAATAAGGAGATGGTGAAAAAAACCTTCTTTTTGATGATGAAGGAGTGGGCATAACCTCCATTGGCCGAAATTGTCGTGAAAAACGAGCGGTTGAAATGGTATCCCCTGTAGAAATTTGTGTCATAAATATTGTGCGGTATAAAGGATGAGTCTGCACTCACATTAACAGCATAAACTGATCCCCCAACCAAAAATGAACCTGCACTTTTTTTTTGCCATTCATCTTGTACGAAAGCGGCCCGGTACGAAAACTTATTGTAGTTGAAAATGTAATACCCACTTACTCCGCCAACTGTTGAATTTATGTCACCTCTTTGTGGGTAGTTGTCTGAAATATCCCAGCCCGGAATTGTCTTTTGCGGATTGCCGATATAATATCCCTGATAATATGAAAACCATAGTTCAAAAGTGAACTTGCGCATTAACAAATGGGATTGCAGGTCGAGGTAGGAGGTCTGCCCAAAAAGGCTGTCATCATTGTTCACGAATGGGAAATTTAACCCTATGTTCAACGATAGCCCGTAATAGGTCGCCCCTATGCCAAGGTTGAGCCTGTCGTTGGGGCGGTATTCGAGATTGGGTTTTACTTCATCGTCAGAGAGGGTGAAATTCGTGAATTTCCTTGAAGTATATAAGCGCATGGTCAATTGATCGGCAAAGGATTCAATGTAATTTGAATCCGGGTGGCCCAATATCGACTCATCCAAAACCTGTGCTTTCAGAGAGGAGGAAATACTATTCACCCGAACCAAAATAACAATGATTATATAAATGTTGATGGATTTCATTGATGGAATGCAGAATTGGTTTACATGCTCAGAACGGCAAAGTGTGAGGATACAAACTTACGACAATATAGCCCAATACAAAACTGACAATGCCCGCAAGGATAAATAACCAGGCCAGGAATTGTTTCTTTTTCTTGAAAAACAAAAAAATACCAAAGCCGATGAAAAATGCGGCAAATACAAATAGTTGGATAATCATGTTGCTGTTTTTTAAAAACCAAACAGAATAAGCTTTTTGTTGTTCAACGTTCAAAGGGAAATGGCAGTAGGGAATGTGCAGTTTGCAAAGCTGCTGCCTACCTGTTGGCAACTGCCCAAAAAGCATTATTTTACCAACTGCTTACGGATAGCTGCCAATTATCTGTTTCAATTGTATTTCGAAGTAGGTTTTAATATTGAGTTTGTTTAATGAAAGCTTAATGCTCATAAGTTTTCCCGTTAAAATAAATAGCGGTTTTATTGATATTGATTACATAGATAACAAGGTCGCGGATGAGGTCGATTTCCTTCACTTTAACGTAGTTTATGACTTTTGGCTCACAGTTTTGGAAAACCTTTACAAAGCGGTTTTCATCAAGATATGCGATGGAATTGTAGTCCACTCTAAAGGGTTGCGGGATGTACCGCTCCACCACGTACACTTCACCGTTGCAATAAGTCTTGAAGAACCCTTGTTCTTCATAAACCAAAACCCTGTCGGTGACTTCGTAAAAATCCGGTTCGAAATTGCTGATATCTATCACCTTTCCCTTGTCGAAAAGTTTCAGCCGGCCCATATTGTCCACGTAAGCGACCATGTCGTCACCGGCCTTGAATGACATGGGCTGGAATGATTCCAGGGTATAGTCTTCCCCCCGGTAGAACGCTTTGAATTCCATATCGGGAATATCAATGTAGGCCACGATATCGCGCCCGGCATCAAAAACAAGGTCTTGCACGAAATCATCGAGGACATAGGTTTCGCCAAGGTAAAAAACCTTCAACTGCTCTGTTGAGCTTTGGACGTAGGCAATTACATTGTCGCCTGTTTTAAAGGTCCCGATGGGTTGATAGATAAGCCCGTCCTCAAGCTGGAACACCCGGCCATTATAATAAACCTCAATGTTCTTGTTGATTCGGTTGCGCCACACGATCAGGCTGTCCTCGATAACATAAGCATCGGCCTGTGTGCTCAGCACCCTCTTTTCCCCCTTGTCGAACACGTTCAGTTGCTCGTACATGGAGTAGCCCAACAGGTAGTCGGTCGCCTTATATTTAATGGGGTCGCCGGTCATTAGGGTTTCAGTTTTACCATGGTGGTATATCTTCAGGTTGGAGCCGTTGTCGAGATAGGCAATTAAAATTCCGCCCACCTGGTAATTCTGTATTTCGATGTATTCGAGTTGGGTGAAAGTGCCCGCTTCAAAAGCCCAAAAACGGTAAAGGTAATCGTTGAAAGCGGCAAGGTACTGTGCACTTGCAAATTGTGAGGTAAAAATAAACGCCATAAAGATCAATATCTTTTTCATATGATGTTGAATATTGGATTTTGAATTAATTGTTATTTATGTTTTAATGGTAATCTTGAAATTTTCTTTTCAAAGATAGTATTTTAGTTCAAACTCTTGTCATAATGAAAGATTAATCTGGGAAATATGAACAACTATTTTATAAAGACCCAATAACTATAAGTTATTTCTTTCTCTTCTCCGGGCTTCAGGTTTAAAGTCCATTTTACTTTACTTTCACTATTTGGTGAATATACAGGTTGTTTCTGATATAAGATTTCCCCGTTGCTGCCCACATTGATTACTTCGCCATTTATAAAATTCCTTATTGCTATTTCAATGTTTTCGGATTTCCGGTTTTTTATTTTCACCGAACCTTTTATTGTTGCCTTGTAGTATGAACGGCCCCAAAAATCAAATCTACTTGCTGATTTGTTCGTGATTGTTTCTTTGTGTGATATTTCTATTTCATGGTTTTCCGTTAATTTGATTGTTCCTTCTGCCATTGGTGGAATGTATTCCAACTTGTTTTGGGCCATTGGCAGTTCCATGTCATCCGTGCCATCAATCACAAATACTGACCCTTCTCCGAACATTGCACCGGAATTGTTTTCGATGAGTAAACTGTGGTAAACTATGTTTTTTAGGGCATCATCGTTTCTTCTGTAATTATAGTTTTCATATTTTAGTTCAATCAAATCACATTCATAAATGTGCCTGTAATCAACTTCTGTGTCCAGTATTTTAAATAAACCCCTGCTGTTCTTCTTTAGGGATATATCATTTAGCTTGTGAACATAAAAATCATGTTGTTGTTTATCTGCTTTTTGGGAATCCCTCCTGAAATCCTCTTTTTCAATAAAGGGTATAAATTATTTAAAGTCTGCCTTGAAGTGCTATAGCCGGTTTTTTCATGGAACGGATCCAATATATTCTTATAATCCAGTAAATCGGTGAGGTACATATCGTATCTGAAATTGGGTGTGCCCAGTACCAAATCTATATTTGCCATTTCCAGGTCTTCGGCATCATTGATGATCTCTGCTTGCAATATTAAACTTGCCCTGTTTTCGTCCAATAATTTCAATGTGTACATGGGCGACCATGATAAACCCTTCTGCAAATATTTCATTTTTAAATTCTTTATGCCTCCCGAAGAGAAATTTATCGTAAACATAACATCTTTGTCAGGGCTATTGCCACGAATGCTCAATGGCTTTTTTTGTTCTTTCGGTCGGGGCGTAAAAGTAAATGTAGGTTCCGAATCAAATGAGAACGAAAGTATATCCGCGGTTTTTAGCATTATTGTTTTGTCAGCCTTTAAAACAATGTAATCAGGGAATACTTCCAGTAGCTCGCCCGAAATATTCTTTTGGGCGGTTTTTATTTCAAGGTTGGTGCCTTTGTTTTGTAAAAGCAAGCCTTGGGCAGTATTGACATTTGTGGGCTTTGTGTTGTGTTCCCTTGGTTTTATGGATGATGTAATGTCCAGAATCGTGTTGTCCGTGTCCGTAATTTCCAAAGTCCCAAAGCGTGCCGCCGGGAGCTGGTCACCGCTTAATTCATATACGCCGTTTTTGGCTTCTATTGCACCTGATTTTTGAACATATGAATTGGCATCGGTGAAAACAGTGACTTTGTCCACATTTAAACCGGACTGTGAGAAAAGCAGGTTTGCAATCATCAAAAAGAGAAGAGCGGAAATTGTTTTTTTTGCGTTTTGTTTTTTCATTTTGTTTTGGGTGTTAATTCGTTTTAACATTATTGATTTTGACTTCAGGTGCTTCATCGAGAAATGGTTTTGGAACTTATCTGGGATTTTGGACTTCGAAATCAAAGATCTTATGTTCAAAAAGGAATTGTTTTCTTTTAGATAGATTTCGATGCCCTGGTTAAATCCTTCTATGCAAAACGAAAGCAATTCCTTGTCTGCTAAGTTTGATGTTCTATTGTGTTTTTTTCCATAAATCGAATAGGTTTTTATTTCTGTTTTATCAATGATATGGGCGCTTGTGGTGTTGAAATGATTTTGGCTAAGGTTTGGAAAAATGCTTAAATCAAATCATTTCATGGCAATCGTCTCAATCTCGACCAAAACGCCGAGGGGCAATTTTACCACTCCATAGGCAGCTCTTGCAGGCGGGTTTTCCGGATAGTATTTTGCATACACTTCGTTCATGGCCGCAAAATTTTCCATGTCGC
>JAJRTT010000160.1 GCA_024278155.1 Bacteroidota bacterium
GTCAGAAACTCCATTGGGGCTTAAAGGTTTTCGATGGTTTTCAGAATCTTTTCCTTGAGTTTGTCGGGGCTTGTGCGGGCATACATAAAAGCATCATTGGTGAGGTCCTTTTTTTCGTTGTTTTTTATAAAAAGAAGCGTTTGTCCCGAAACACGGAGTTTGCGCGCAAGGGGCTCATTTTCATCTTCCTCGATATTCAATGACTGGAAGGTGATTTCCCCGTTTTTCATTTGTTCAGGAAATGAATCTTCAAGTGTGCTCAGGGTAACCGACTCAACTGCCTTGCAGGTTTCACAACGGCGGGTATTATGAAAGTAATACACATTGATGGTTTCTGTCCCGGAAACTGTCTCTTCCTGTTTTGGTTCGGTGCTTTGCGCATGTATGTTCATTGTTCCGAGGAACAGGAATACTGAGATAATTGTAGCGAATGTTTTCATTTTTTTATGTTTTATATTTTAATATTGCTTTTTGGCCACCAAATCACTAAAACACCAAACCTCACTAAATTTATTTGATATGATTTTGCATTTCGTGGGATTTTGTGCTTTCGTGACATCTGATAGTCTATACTTTTAAACTGAAAGGAATTCTTTTATTTCACTCTTAGAAGGAAGCCTTCCACTAACCACCACTTTATCGTTGATCACCAAACCTGGCGTACTCATTATTCCGTAAAACATTATTTTCATGATGTCTTCTTCTTTCGTGATGATGGCACGAAGTCCCATTCCATCGGCAACTTCACGGGTTGTTTTTTCCAGTTCTTTGCATTTTGGGCATCCTGTGCCAAGTATTTTTATTTGTTTCATTATTATTAATGTTTATCGCCAATAGACGAAATGGATAATAAAAAATTTATGTTGAGCATGCATTGTCTTCCACATGGATTTCAAAGAAGGAGTTAAATAAAGCTTTTGCGGTTTCCCAGTTTTCGTGGTTGATGCAATATTTGATTTTTGGGGGTTTCAGTTCCCCTTGTATCAACCCGGCCAGTTTCAGTTCTTTTAAATGTTGCGAAATAGTTGACTGCGCCAATGGGAAAACTTCAACCAAATCACCCGTGAAACAGCATGACTGGTTTTCCAGATAGCGCAATATGGCAATCCGCGTGGGATGTCCCAAAGCCTTTGCAAACCGGGCAAGTGCTTCGGTATCCTCCTTGTAGTTTATATGTTCCAACGACCTTCTCATTTTACATCGCAAATATACGATAAGAATTTGTTGCAAAACAAATTTTTTTTCTGGTTTATGGGGGTTTTTATTTGTGAATTGATGCACATATATTGCAAGAGCTTGATAATCTCTTTTGGGGAAGAAACCGTTGTGCCGGAAACAGTATCTGCGTTTCCCCCTTATACAAATGCGGCCTTGATTGATTGCTTTTGACAAAAATAATGTTTGTAAAACATAATTATGTGCTTTTGCCAATTTATTTTTATGAAATATGTGGGATCACAGTATTGGAGGCAAATTTTGATACTTACCCTTTCAGGCTTATTTGCTTCAACTTGTCCATATCGAGCAATTTGATTCTTTTTCCGCTGATTTGAATGATTTGTTCCTTGTTCAGTTCAGAAAGGAGCCTGCTCACGGTTTCACGCGAAGTGCATATCAGGTCGGCCAGCTCATTGCGGTTGAGGGGCATTTCAATAAAGTCGGACTGAAAGATGTCTTCAGAAAAATATAAAAGCGTTCCACAAAGACGGCCATGGATTTGCTTTTGGACCAGATTAACACAGCGTTCAAATTGGTTCAGTTCGTCCTTGCACAAATCAACAATTACCTCATAGGCAAAATCACTATTGATTTTAATGAACTCTTTGAATACGTTAATATCAATAAAGCACACGGAAGTCGGGACCAATGCCGTGGCAGAATAATGATTGATCTTATCGCCAAATGTCGTGGGGATTCCGAGATAAGTCGGCCCTTTGGATACCTTTAGGATTTGTTCCTTTTCTGGCCCGGCAACATGGATTTTCACCAATCCCTCCTTAATGAAAATCACATTGGACGACAACGCATTTTGCTTGAAAATTATGTCCCCTTTTGAAAAGGCCACCTCCACGCAACTATCCCCCAATATTTTTAATTCATCCGGGTCGAGCTTTGTGACCGCAGGTGATTTTTTACTGCAAAACTGGCAAATATCCATGAGCTGGTTTAATTATAGGTACAATTGCAAATTTAGTGGAAGCAATAAAAAATTGAGAACACGATCCCATATGTACGGGATAAATGCTTTCCCGTACATACTGGAATTGAATGATTCATGAGAGAATAAAACAAGCTAAGTATTAAGAAACACTATTTAATAAGTTTATGCGATTTTAATATTCTCGCCTTTTTTCATTCTCAATTTATTAATTATTTGAATAATCCAATCTTATCAATTTCCACAAGTCCCATTCGGGAGCGGTATTACCATTTTTATTGTGGGTAAAATTAAGTATTTTAAAAATGTGACCAACATCACATTATTCCTTAAGCACACTCACGGTGTTTTATTTTGACGTGATTGTTCCCAGATATAGTTTTGCATTGTTAATTAAATAACAAATAAACTTTTAAAAACACAAAAAAATGGAAACAAAAAAATTAACATTGGCCCTTTTCTCCGGTAGCGTTGATAAATTGACTGCAGCCGGTGTAATTCTCGGTGGAGCGGCAGCCGAAGACATGGATGTGGAAATCTTTGTATTGCTTCAGGCTGCTTTTGCATTTAAAAAAGAAAATGCAATGGTAAACGACCGTGTATCTGAAATTTCCGATAAGAAAGACGAGTTCCTCGCTTCGCTCAAAAGACTGCAAGCCCCTCATTGGACAGAAGCTTTTAAAACCGCCAAAGAAATGACCAACGTGAAAATCCATATTTGTGGATTTGCGGGCAAAGTATGGCATGGCGAAAAACTGGATGATTTCATCGACCTCGCCGATGATATTTGCGGCATTGGAGAATACATGACATCTGCCGAAACATCCGGCATTAATTTATTCATTTAACCTTTTAAAATCAAAATCATGAATACAGAGGAATTAATTGCAGTTCAGGTTGACAAGTCCGTTGATGCCCGTGGGACTTCGTGTCCAGGCCCGTTATTGGCTGCCAAAAAGGCCATTGGACAAATTGACAAAGGACAGGTAATGGAAGTGCTTTCGGCCGATGAGGGTACCCGCCGCGATATCCCGAAATGGTGCAATAAAAAAGGCTTTGAATATCTTGGCACTGTTGAAGAATCCGGGTTCTTTAAAATCTTTTTAAGGAAATAACAATGAACGGCGGAAAAGTAAACAACAGCCCGAGGATACTGGTTTTTTCCACGGAAAAAATTTCCGATCCGGCCATTGATATGGCGGGTTTGTTGAAATTGCACTATCCTCCCACGGTTTACACCATTCCAGTCCCCTGCTCAAGTGCCATTAAACCAAAGTGGATATTGCATGCACTTGAGCAGGGTTTCGATGGGGTGTTCATTGCTGCCGATGGCACCGATTGTCCCTATGGCGAATCATGTACCACAAAAACAAGTAAGTTAGTGGGTGATACAATGGAGATAATGAAAAAACAGGGAATAGATCCTGCACGTCTGAAAATGGCAGCGATATGTTCTGTGTGCAGCGAACCTTTTGTGAAGCACGTAAAAAGCTTCACCGAATATTTACGCAAACCTGTAAACTAAAATGGATTTAACGGAAACAAACAAAGAATTGGAATTTGATGTGCTGGTCATAGGTGGGGGGATAGCCGGTGGCGAATCGGCACTGAACCTTGCCAATGTGGGCCACAAAGTCTTGTTGGTGGAAAAAGAGCTTTCCATTGGCGGTAAAATGATATTGCTCAGTAAGGTTTTCCCCACGTTGGATTGTGCTGCATGTATTACAACCCCAAAGGTTTCGGAAATAGCAAGGCATCCCAATATCACCATTTTTACCGGGGCGGAGGCACAGAAAATCACGAAAATGGGGGAACATCGTTTTGAAGCACTGGTCGTACAAAAACCACGTTATGTAAACGTGGAAGACTGTACTGGTTGTCAACTGTGCGAAGAGGCCTGTCCCGTGAGCGTTTCCGATCAGTATCAGTATGATTTGGTGGGGAGAAAGGCAGCTTACATCCCGTTCAGTATTGCCAGCCCCCGTGCCGCTGCCATCTACATCGAAAACTGTACCCTTTGTGGGGCTTGCGAAAGGGCCTGTCCAACCAAGTGCATTGATTTCACCCAAATGGAAGAAAAATTCCTGGTCAAAATAAAATCGGTGGTGGTCGCAACAGGTTTTAATCTTTTCGATCCTTTAAAAATCCCACGCTATGGATATGGCGATTATAAAAATGTAATTACTTCCATGCAGATGGAAAGGCAATTGGCCCCGACCCGTCCGTTCAATGCCATATTGCGTCCCGGTGATGGAAAAATGCCCGACAACATTGCCTATGTATTGTGTACCGGGTCGCGGGATAAATCTGTTGGAAACCCGATATGTTCGCAGATTTGCTGCATGTATTCGATCAAACAGGCTCAATTGCTGATGGGGGCTTTGCCAATGGCAGATGTTACGATATATTATCTGCACATCAGGGCCTTTGGAAAAGGGTTTAATGAATTTTACGCACAGGCCCAAGAAATGGGCGTTGAATTTATGAAAGGGAAAGTGGGCAAGATCACAGAAAAAGAAAATGGGAATCTTTTGTTGCGCTACGAAGATATCGAAGAGGGGAAAGTAAGAGAGGCCGAACACGATATGGTAGTGCTTTCGGTAGGGGTTTTGCCCAATCTTGGTATTTCCGGTGTTTTTGACAAGGAAAGGCTTGAACTCGATCCCTTTAATTTCATTGGCCAATCGGATATCCTGGCAAGCCCGGCCAAAACAAGCATCGAAGGGGTATTTGTAGCGGGTACGGCTTCAGGGCCAATGGATATCCCCGATTCTATTTTGTCGGGAGGCGCTGCCTCGGTCGAAACAACAAGTTATTTAAGGAGGGCAAGGATATGAAAAAGAAAATAGGTGTATATATTTGTCATTGTGGCGGAAATATTTCCGATTACGTTAACGTGGACGAGGTGCGTAAAGTTGTTGAGGATGAAGAAGGGGTCTTCCTGTCGAAAACCACGATGTTTGCCTGTGCGGATTCCAACCAAAAAGAAATGGTGGACGATATTCAAAAGGAAGGGCTTGATGGCGTTGTGGTTGCCTCCTGCTCTCCCAAATTGCACCTCCTCACTTTTAGGGCGGTTACCGAAAGGGCGGGATTGAACAAATACAATTATGTGCATGCCAACATCCGGGAGCAGGTTTCATGGGCACATTCCGACGATAAGCCCGGAGCGACTGAAAAAGCAATCCAGGTGGTGAAATCCGCTATTGCCAAAGTCCGTCATGCAGAATCATTGGAGACCATAAAAGTGAAAGCGACCAATGCCGTTGCCGTAATCGGTGCCGGAGTGGCCGGGATGCGTGCTGCCATTGAACTGGCCGAAGCAGGTTCGGAAGTGTTCTTGATCGAACGGGAGTTTTTTGTGGGAGGCCGTGTAGCCCAGTGGGATGACCTGTGCATTACCGAAGAGACAGGGAAAGAACTTATCACACGTCTTTACGACGAAGTGATAAAACACGAACACGTTACACTCTTCACGGGTGCTGAAGTAGTTGAAAACAGTGGGAGCGTTGGAAATTTTAAATTGAAGGTAAAGGTAACCCCACGTCATTTTAAGATGCAATGCACGGAGGGTGCCTTGGAGAAGGCAATGGATGTATGTCCGGTGGAAGTGCCCGATGAGTTTAATTTCAATATTACCACTCGGAAAGCCATTTATCATAATTATCCCAGCGAATATCCGCAACTCCCGGCCATCGACATGAAAAATTGTACCCGTTGCGGTGAATGCGAAAAAGTTTGTGGCAATATTGATTTTAGCCAAAAGACCGAATACCTGGATTTGAATGTGGGTGCTATGCTTTTGGCTACAGGCTTTGATCCTTATGAGCCGCCAAAAGGGGAGTTTGGGTATGGTGAAATCGACAATGTGGTCACGTTCCCGCAGTTTAAACGGATTGTCCACTATTGTGATGATAAACTTATTTACAAAGGAAAAGAGATA
>JAJRTT010000161.1 GCA_024278155.1 Bacteroidota bacterium
GCAATTCAGATTTTAGCAATCGCGATCGTAATAATGCTCCCGATGTTCTTGGCAGCCCAACCACAGCCCTGGGACCCAGGTGTAGGTGGAGGTGAAGGCGCCAACCCTGTTGGGGCACCTATTGGTGGCGGACTTCTAATTCTGGTTTCCCTGGCCATCGGCTATGGGACCAAAAAGATTTTCAACGCCCGTAAGAAAGTGTTGGAATAGTTGAGTAATACTGAGCGAACAGATTTGCATTTCTTGCAAGCCTGTTCAGTCGAAGTATCATAAGTATTTAGGTTAATTAATTATTGATGGGCCGTCCTTCGTATTGAAGGGCGGTTTTTTTATGAGGTTGTGCTTAACAAAAAAACTTGCACAATAAAAATATTTGATTTACTTTTGACCACTTGGTTAAACTATATGTTTAAACCATTTGATTAATGTAAATTCTTATTGTCGGAAATGGCAGAAAAAAACAGCAATACGGAACAAAATATATTGGAAGCTGCAAAGGTGGTTTTTGTGGCAAAAGGAATGGACGGTGCAAGGATGCAGGAGATTGCCGACAAAGCCGGGATAAATAAAGCCCTGTTGCATTATTATTTCAGGAGCAAGGATAAATTGTTCGAGGCCGTTTTTGTCGAAATACTTTCAAAGCTGATCCCCGATATTTCAGAATTGCTTTTAAGTGAATTGCCTTTGTTTGAGAAAATCAGGAAATTTACCCAACATTATATCGATACCATCCGTGAAAACCCATTGATCCCTGTTTTTATTTTGCACGAACTGAACCGGGAGCCAGAGGGAATTGCACGGACATTCAAAAGCATGGGTATCCAGCCACAAATCTTTATTGATGAAATAAAAAGGGAAATCGGAAAAGGGACAATTGTGCCAATCGACCCTTTGCACCTGATCGTCAATCTTTTATCCATGTGTATTTTCCCCATTGTTGCCCAGCCCATTATGCAACACCTGATTTTTGAGGAGAACGGGGAAGCCTATTCTGCGTTTTTGGAACAGCGCAAAAAAGAAGTACCGGAATTTATAATCAATTCAATCAGGAAGAAATGAAACGAACAATATTCACCGGCATATTGATTTTTGGCCTTGCAACGATAAACATCGCCCAGGATACAATAACCCTGGAGTTGTGTCACGAAAAGGCCATTGAGAACTATCCGCTCACACGCCAGGATTCTTTGCTTTCGGTTTCCAATGAATTGAAAATAAAGAACCTCAACAAAAACTATTTGCCCCAACTGATGGTCAATGGGCAAATCCATTACCAATCGGATGTTATCTCAATTCAGTTCGAGAACCTACCTGGGATAAATATCCCCACGGTGGAAAAAGATTGGTACAAAATAACCCTCGATGCCAACCAAGTGATTTATGATGGAGGGATGACCGCAAAACAAAAGGAACTTGAGAATACCAAGTTGGCCATCGACAGGCAAAACGTGGAATTGGAGCTTTATAAATTAAAGGAGAGGATCAACAATATATATTTCAGTATCCTGCTCTTTCAGGAGAACAACAAAACGCTGCTGCTTTTAAAAAAGAACCTGAAGGCCAAACTGAAGGATGTCAACTCCGGCGTGGAGAACGGGCTGGTCCTTGCTTCAAATGCAGATATCCTAAAGGCTGAGATTATCAAGCTCGAACAAAATATCATTGAGATTGAAATCGGCTTGAACACCTCAAAAAACATCATGAACGAATACACGGGACTTGCATTGAACGAATCAACAAGCCTTTCCCTTCCCGAAACCGAAATCAATACAAATGTTTTTGAAAATAACCGTCCCGAATATGAGTTGATGTCGCTTCAGCAAAACCAACTGGATGCCATGAAAAACGTAACGGGGCGAAAGCTTGCGCCCCGCCTTTCTGCTTTTGGGCAAGCAGGGTATGGCCGTCCGGGATACGATATGCTGAAAAACGAATTTGTCGATTTTTATATGATCGGGGCACGGCTCAACTGGAATATCTGGGATTGGAACCTCAGCAAAAAGGAGAAAGAAGCCCTCGATATCCAAAGCGAGATGATCAATACACAGAAAGAAACTTTTGACAAGAACCTTAAAGTAGATTTACAAAACAAATTAGCGGAAATCCGAAAAGTTGAGGAACTGATCAAACGGGACAAGGAAATAATTGTTTTACGGGAACGTATTTCCAAAGCAAGTTCATCGCAGTTGGACAATGGGGTGATTACCTCCACAGAATACCTTACGGAGATAAATGCGGAAGCGGGCGCTAAACTAAATATGACAACACATAAAATACAATTGGAAAAAGCGAAAATAGATTACCGTGCAAGCCTTGGGGATTTTTGAGATAATCACCTCCTCTGTCCTGCGGACATATCCCCAGTCATCCTGGGCTTGCCGAAGTAGGGGAGAAAACAAGGGGCATAAAACAGACAAAATGAAAAAAGACAAAAACTCAAACTGATGAAAACAAAATACATAATCATGTTCCTGATCGGGTTTTTATCTGCCTGCCAAAACTCAGAAGATAAATCCGATGCCTTCGGGAATTTTGAAACCGATGAAGTGATCGTTTCTTCAGAAGCCAATGGGAAATTGGAGGCGTTTAATATTGATGAAGGGAAAATGTTAAAGAAAGGTACACAAATAGGATATGTCGATACAACGGATTTGGTTTTGAAAGAGAACCAATTGGTGGCCCAAAAAATTGCCATCGCTTCAAAAATCGACAATACCCAATCGCAAATAGAGGTGCAAAAACAGCAAAAGAAAAATGCTATGGTGGACAAGGCCCGGATCGAAAATATGTTGAAAGATGGTGCTGCCACACAAAAACAGTTGGACGATATCAACGGCAAGATCGACCTGATCAATAAGCAAATCAAATCGATCAAAACACAAAATATCTCTATCCAATCGGAGATGCAGGTCATCAATACGCAATTATTGCAGTTGAACGAGTCCATACGAAAAAGCAAAATCACGAACCCGCTAAACGGTATTGTGTTGGAAAAATATGCCGAAGCCAATGAAATTGTTACTTTTGGAAAACCTTTGTACAAAATCGCCAACCTCGATTTCATGTATTTAAGGGCTTATGTGAGCGGTGCGCAGTTGCCACAAGTCAAACTGGGCCAACAGGTTGAAGTGCTAATCGACGATGGGGCAAAATCTTATCGAAGTTTAAAGGGGACAATTAACTGGATTTCGTCTTCGGCTGAATTCACACCTAAAATAATACAAACAAAAGAAGAAAGGGTGAATATGGTTTATGCCATAAAAGTAAAAGTCAAAAACGATGGCAGCTTGAAAATAGGGATGCCGGGAGAGGTGAATTTTAATGCGAATAAAAATTAGAATGTTAAAATGCTTCAAGGGTACAATGTTAGAATGTTTCAATAGTTTTCAAACAATTAAACCCCAGGGAGCAAGCAGGTTGTTTGGTACATTATTGTTTTTGTTCTCTGGGATATAATTTTATATCTCATTGAGCATTGAAGCATTATTGCCTTGGTAAAAATGTTCCCATGAATTCTTGTATGTACCATAAAATATAATAAAAATCGATAATTCTTTAATTAACTAAATTTTTACAACTATGAAAAACATGAAACTTTTTGGATTGCTGTTCTTCGGGATTTTCTCGATGCAACTGATGGCACAGGATTACAAAGCGGACGACCTTTTGGGCACATGGCTGAACGAAGACAAAGACGGCCACGTTAAGATCTATAAGGAAAACGGCAAGTACTACGGTAAGCTCATTTGGCTGAAAAACCCCATTGATGACGAAACAGGCAAGGCCAAGCTCGACAAGCACAACGATGACGAGGAATTGCAAAAAAGGCCTTTGCAGGATTTGATGTTGTTGACCGATTTTGTGTATGATGAAGATGGCGAATGGGACGACGGTGAAATTTACGATCCCAAAAGCGGGAACACCTATTCATGCTACATCAAAATGGAAAGCATGGATAAAATAAAAGTCCGGGGATATATCGGCATTTCATTGATTGGGCGTACCACCTATTGGACCAGGGTAAAGTAGTGTTCATAGTTATATTGTTGCAAGTTACAGGTTACCGGGTTTAATATGTGCAGTTAATTTGTTAAGCATTGTGCGTTGATGAACACTTGGTTCGCAAGCATAACGCATAGCCCTTAAATTTAACAGAAACAATTAATAAGTTTTCAGGATACTTATCTGTTTATTAATAGTATTTAACCAAATTTGGATGGATCAATATGCTGTTGTTGCAAAGGATATTAGCAAGGCTTATGCAGATGTTGAGGCTTTAAACGATATATCCCTTGAGGTGAAAAAAGGTGAACTTTTCGGATTGATTGGCCCGGACGGTGCCGGAAAGACCACCCTTTTCCGAATATTGACCTCCTTGTTATTACCTGATTCGGGGAGCGGAATTGTCGAGAATTTTGATGTGGTCAGTGATTTTAAGAAAATCAGGAAAATCATTGGCTATATGCCGGGTCGTTTTTCCCTTTATCAGGATCTAACAGTTGAAGAAAACCTGAATTTCTATGCAACTATTTTCGGGACAAGTATCCAGGAAAACTATGATCTGATCCAGGATATTTATGTCCAGATAGAACCTTTTAAAAACCGCCTGGCCGGGAAACTTTCCGGGGGGATGAAACAAAAGCTGGCCCTTTCCTGTGCATTGATACACAAACCCGATGTCCTTTTTCTGGATGAACCCACCACAGGTGTGGATGCCGTTTCACGAAAAGAGTTCTGGGAAATGCTGAAAACCCTTCAACAAAAAAGGATCACGATCTTGGTTTCAACACCTTATATGGACGAAGCCGGATTGTGCGACCGGGTGGCCTTGATCCAAAAAGGGAAAATCCTGGAAATCGACAAACCGCAAAACATTACAAAGCAGTACAGCTTGCCCCTTTTTGAGGTGAAGACTTCCCGGATGTACCAACTTGCCGGGGACCTTATGGAATATGCTTCCACACAATCGGCATTTCGTTTTGGCGATAGCATCCATTTGTCTTTAAAGAATGAAGAAACATCGGAAAAAGAAATTGTTGATTACCTGACCGGCAAAGGACATGGGCAAATCGCGATCCGGAAAATTGAAGCCAATATCGAGGATTGTTTTATGTGGTTGATGAACCGATGATTATTGGCATCAAATAAATCTTAATTGAATGCAATTTAGAAGCCCCATCGGGGCGAAAGATTGGTAACCCCGTCCGTAAGGGCGGGGTAAAAAAGAAAAGGTAGGGTTTTGGCGGGATTTTTAATAGCGTAGCTAAAAATCGTGACAAAACCCGAAATCGGATTTTACATAACTGCAAAGTTTTTAAATAGATGAATAAAACCCCGGTCATACATACCGAAAACCTTGTCAAGAAATTTGGTGCGTTTACCGCCAACGACAAACTGAGCTTTGATGTGTTCAAAGGGGAGATTTTTGGTTTCCTTGGTGCCAATGGTGCCGGTAAAACAACGGCCATCAGGATTTTATGCGGTTTGTCAAAACCCACTTCGGGGATCGTAAACGTGGCCGGGTTCGACATTTACAAACAAACCGAGAAAATAAAACAGAACATTGGCTATATGAGCCAGAAATTCTCTTTGTACGAAGATTTGACCATCCGTGAGAACATCCGGTTTTTTGCCGGGATTTATGGCCTGAGTTCCAAAACAATAAAAGACCGAACCAACGAATTGCTTACCAAACTTGAAATCATGGATTTGGGGGACAAGCTCATTTCTTCATTGCCACTTGGTTGGAAACAAAAACTGGCTTTTTCCATAGCCGTTTTTCACCGTCCACAAATTGTTTTCCTGGATGAACCAACTGGTGGTGTTGATCCCATTACGCGAAGGCAATTCTGGGACATGATATATGAAGCGGCCAAGGATGGTATTACGGTATTTGTGACGACCCATTATATGGATGAGGCTGAATATTGCGACCGCGTTTCCATTATGGTGGATGGCCGGATTGAAGCCCTTGACACGCCGTCCGGATTGAAGAAAACGTATGAAGCTGAGAATATGGACGAGGTGTTTTTGAAACTTGCCCGTGCTTCCACAACAGCTTCTGATTAGGTGGATATTATTGCTGCTGTTGAAAAACCTGTAACAACAAACTTGCAACTCGTAACTATTAAAAATGAAAAAGTTTATTGGCTTCGTAAAAAAAGAGTTCCTGCACATTTTCCGCGATGTGCGTACCATGCTGGTATTGTTTGGGATTCCGGTGGCACAATTGCTCATTTTTGGGTATGTGGTCAATACCGATATCAAAGATATACGCATTGCCATTTACGACCCTTCCAAAGACGTTGTTACCCTTGATATTTCCAACAAGCTTATTTCATCGGGTTATTTTTTATTGGAAGAGAACCTGGACAATATCAATGATGTGGAGGCTATTTTCAAAAAAGGGGACGTAAAGGTCATTCTTGTTTTTGAACCCGATTTTGCAAACCGGCTTGGAAAAGAAAAAACCGCCAATATCCAAATCCTTGCCGATGCCTCTGATGCCAATATGGCCAGCTTGATCGTAAACTACACAACGGGGATTATCCAGAACTATATGCAAGAGAGAAACCGGTTTTCGGAAACCCCCATCCAAATCAAGCCAAAGGTACGGATGGTTTTCAACGAAGAAATGAAGAGCGTTTATATGTTTGTGCCGGGCACCATGGCCCTTATCCTTATGTTGATTTCGGCCATGATGACCTCCATTTCCATTGCCCGCGAAAAAGAGCTTGGCACCATGGAAGTATTGTTGGTTTCACCTTTGCACCCCGTGCAAATTATCATCGGGAAGGTTATCCCATACGTTGTTATTTCGTTTATAAACGCCATAGTCATCATCCTGTTGGGGCATTTTATTTTTGGTATGCCGGTAAACGGAAGTATTGCTTTATTGCTTGCAGAAAGCTTCCTGTTTATCTGTATGGCTTTATCGCTTGGGATATTCATTTCAACCCTTTCAAAAAACCAGGAAGTGGCCATGTTTATTTCCATGTTTGCGCTTATGCTCCCAACAATCCTTTTATCGGGCTTTATTTTCCCGGTCGAAAATATGCCGGTTGTACTTCAATGGTTAAGTTACCTGATGCCACCAAAATATTTTATTGTAATCGTGAAAAACATCATGTTAAAGGGGGTTGGGTTCATGTACGTTTGGAAGGAGACATTTGTATTGATTGGGATGATGTTGGTTTTTATTGCATTGAGCGTGAAAAAGTTTAAATTGAGGCTGGAATAAAAACAGC